>VSOD01000037.1 GCA_009774655.1 Lachnospiraceae bacterium | reverse complement strand
CCTTACCATTTATACATAAAAAAGAATAAGTCTGTAAGCTGTTTTTCTTGCTTACAAACTTATTATACGAGGAGGGAAGCCCATGTCATTAAATCAGCCACGCCATAGTGTTCAACGGGGAGGCTTGCAAAATATTGAAAATTCGTTACGGCGCTTTTGGTTTCAGAGTCATATATTCCTGAAAATGAAGATATGGATTCTCCATTTATGTATAGGGCATACTGGAGTATTTTTACATAGTCTTGGCGTGAATCTCCTTCTGATAAAGTTGGACATTTTGCCTGTGTGGTTGGTCCGAAATTACCATTTGCAGTTTTGGTATCTAACCCTTCCTCGGCCTGTAAAGCATAAATTAATCCCTTGGCTAGCTGTTTGCTTGGTCTGCCGTCTGTAGGAATAATATCGAAGTAATTTAGATACTTGTTGTTTAAGGCCTGCTGGATCTCGCGGATTTTTGCATCTCCTTTATTGATAAGAGAATCCAAAGAAAGAATTTGTTTCATTAATTTTCCATTGACAACTCCTGTTTGTGTAATACCAGCATGTTCTTGAACTTTCATAACAGCAGACTTAGTATTAGAGCCAAATTCTCCAGTAACACTTTTTGTGCTGTATCCTTTACAAAAAAGACCATGCTGTAGAATTCTGCAGAAATTATGTTGCGAATTGTCTTTATATCCTTCGGATAGCTCTGGACAGTTTTTCGCAGTGTTTTGTCCAAAAATTCCATCTGGATTAGCATCGCCTTCTTCAATCTGTAATGCAATGATTAAGGCTTTAACTGTTCCAGCGCCAATAATGCCGTCCGTTTCAATTTCGGTATAACCTTTTTTCCCTTTGTAAGTGGTATTGAGCCAAACCTGAGCTCTTTTTACAGCTTCATCCATTCTCTTTTCTCCTTTTCTATTTTTTATTTGTAAGCTTACATTAGATAAAAAGAATAGGATATAAGGTTTGTAAACCAATATTACGATTTTATGTGGTTTTGTCGAAATTTACGTATGATTAATTCTGCGGGATTATAATATAACATCTTCGTATAAATATAATGAGACTGTATTTTGGACAAGAAAAATACAGTCTTATTATTTACAAATGTGATAATATTTTCTTTTTATCTGTTGGGTGCGCACCTCAAATCAATAATAAGGAGAAATGATATGTTATCACGAAAAAGATGCTCAAATGGAAGATTCTTGCAACCAGACAGTAGAGCTGGAGCAAGCTCGAAGAGATCGTTGTTAGATAGACAGAATATGATGCCATATGAATTGTCAATAGGTTCTAAAGGAGAATTTGTAAAGAATGCACAGTTGAGACTTATTGATTTGGGGTATTCATGTGGTAGATCCGGAGTTGATGGGCAGTTTGGCATGGATACATATAGTGCAGTTATAGCGTTTCAGAGACAGAATAGTTTAATGCCAGATGGGGTAATTGGAGAGGGGACTGCAAATGTTCTGTATTCTAAGGAGGCGATCAGATATTCTGAGACCTCTGTTCTAAAAAAAGAAAGTGTATCTTTAGAAAACTTTGTTAATATAGCGTTAGCAGAATGCGGTATCGTTGAAGCGAATGATAATATTACAAAGTATGGTGAATGGTATGGTATGAATGGAAAGCCGTGGTGCGCGATGTTTGTATCATGGTGTGCTAATCAGGCAGGTTTACTGGCATCCTCTGAAAATAGTAATGGGATTATACCTAAATATGCGTCTGTATACTTGGGGATGGAATGGTATAAAGATAAAAATCGATTTGGGGAAAAAGGAGAATATAGACCAAAATATGGTGATATTATTTTTTTGAAGACAGAGGCATCACATACCGCTATTGTAGTAGGATACGATGAACAAAATAATAAAGTTTATTCTATTGAAGGCAATTTTTCAGACAAAGTTTGTAAAGTATGGCGATATGCTGATGATCCGAGAATAACAGGATATGGAATAAACGGTGGAATTTCAAATGGGTATATTTTAGAGGATGCAACTTCTGATGTTTTAAGAAATAATAGTGTTATTTAATGGCAATTATAAAGTAAGGAGAATTGCAAAAATTAAGTTCTCTCTACTTTTATTTTCCGTTCAAGATATTTTGCGTTGGAGTGTTATGACAGGTGCAAGGTTATATATGGAAATGGAATAACTATTGGTATGCTATGTGATGGCAGTAAGGAATAGGCGGAACGCATTCTGTTTTTCTTTACATTCCTACAACGGCGGATTCATATGGAATTCGCCGTTGTAAGAACATAAGGATATAAAAAACAAAAAGGGAAACACTCCATTTTCATATTTAAAACACTTGCAATGATAAAACTGCAAAGTATGCTCAGGACAAGATTCAAAAATATCTGAAATCCTATAAGTAAATTTGTAGTCATATTTGCTAATTATTTTTTTCGAGTAAATAGTCTGTTAGTTTCCCCCGAGATAAAAATTCCATTAAATAGTTTGATAAAAATATAGAAAGGAATCCGACAGTACACATCATTTTTCACCATAACATCCATACATCACCACTGCCGCACGGAAAACACCGTCCCTGTATTCCACTTCCAACTGCCCACAGTACGGTTCTACCGCCTGCTCCACGGAGTACAACCCCAGACCGTGGAAACAATGGTCGTTCTTTGTTGCGGCATACCGCCCGCCCCTGTCCCTCTTACGAACTTGGCTGGAATTGCATACTGAGACCATAAGCACCTCTTTTGTATACGATGCTTCTATATTTATCCACCGCTTCTCAGATTCCATTTCCCGGCACGCTTCCAGCGCATTGTCAAGCAGGTTCCCGAACACGATGGCAAGGTGGCCTGCTCGGAAAGGGAGAGTAGCGGGTAAGAACACGTTTGCGTTAAACTTTATGTTGTCTTTGTGGGCTTGACTGCATTTGTAATTGACGATGACGTCCACCACTGCATTTCCGCTTCGAGAGACATCTTGCGGTCTGTATTCCGCAGTATCCTGTAGCATAAGTCGGATATACTCTTCCATCTGTTCTATGTTGCTGTCCTGCAGCATACCAAGAAGCCCCGTCATATGGTTCTTTATGTCATGACGTATTATGCGTGTTTGCCTGTCATAAGCTTCTCGTTCTTCTGCCTGCCGGCTCAGAAGTTCTAATTCCTGTTCATACAAGCGGTTCCGTTCTTGCACACTGGCATTTTTTGTCATCTGATCGAATACCTCAAATGCGGTATAGTCCAACAATAGCAGAATGAGGCTGGAACTGATTGCGAATGCGGAATACTCCACGTGTTCCATTACAATCAGGAAGATTCGGTGCATTAAAAAGATGGTGCTGGCTGGTATGAATACTATTGCCACCATGCACTGCACTGACAGTTCTGGGCGGGAGTTCCCTTTTGCATAATGACTAGCAATGACGGAACCTGCAAACATAAGAACGTTTGATATGGCTGTGCCTGCAGTGTCAAGTCCCCAGCCATTCATTCCAATTAAGGATAGAATAATGCCTATGACCACCTCTGTCATCATCCAGACCGCAAGCACTAGTAAGGAAAAGATGCAACGATTTCCTATACCAGACTGACAGGAGAATGTACAGGTAGCAAAAAGCAGCAGTGCGTTACACGCAAGGAATGTAGATGGTGGGATATTTGCCCCCAACTGCGATGTAGCCAAAAAAAGATAATAAGCAATCCATACAACATAACGTATGGGTGTTTGGCGCGGAGCATGAAAGAAAGCATTCATGAACCTGTGTATCGTCAACAACTGGAAACAGGGAAAGAAAAGTCCGCCCAAAACAAGGCATATAGGATTCATTCCGCGCCTGCCTTTCCTGAGGCAAAGCCGCACAACTGTGCCCGTATTTTCTTTTCCCTGTCCTCGCTGATCCGCAGGGAAATCTCTTTCCCGTCACCTGTAACAATCGTGATATCTGAGAAACTCATCTTTTTTATGTAGCTGTAATTTACGAGATAGGACTGGTGTATTCGAAGGAAACGGTAACGGCTCTCTTTCAACTGTTTTTCCACATCGTTCAGTTTGCCGTAAAAATATTTCTCCGTCCCATTGTCCATGATAATGTACACCACTCGGTTACGACTTTCAAAATAAACTGTATCCCGGAGAGACACTCGGTGTATATTTTTATTGAAATTGAATTGATAGAAAGAATCCATATCACCTATGCGATCACATGCCTCGTGAAAGTAGCGGCGGAATTTTGAGTCATTTAGCGGTTTCTGTAGGAAACGAAATGGTTCAACTTCAAACAGTTCCTTCAGGTATTGCTCATACCCTGATACATAGATGAGTAGCACCGAGCGATCCATCCCCCTGATGGCATGTGCGGCTTTAATTCCGTTTATCCTTTTCATTTCAATATCAAGGAAAATTAGTTCATACCGGTAACCTTTTTGTAGATCGGTAACGAGCGTATCGCCATCGGAATAGACTTCTGTTTCTGCGCTGATACCTGCTTGTAGCGCTTCTTGCAGAACCATTTCTTCCAGTCTTGTGGCAAAACATCTGTCATCGTCACACACTGCTATCCTCATCATCTTTGGTATCCCCCTTTTGCACATCATCACTTTCTTTACGGTCTGTAGATTGTTCGTACTGCGCCTGCTCCAAACGATCTAGGATCACCAGAAGCGTGCGGCGGTTGACTGTGGACAGTTGCTGGTAACGCAATATAATGTCGTAATACATATCCATTTCATGGTTCATGCGTAATTGGCCGCTAAGGTCACGCTTGTACTCCGATATGCCAAGAATGTAGTCCGTAGTCGCGTTGAAGAATCTGGACATTTTTATTAGCAGATCTGTCGGGATGTCACCGCTTATTTCCATGCGACTTACCGTTTGCTGGGTAGTCCCGAGTATCAGAGAAAGCCCTATTTGTGAAAGATTTAGATTCTTTCTAAGTTCGCGGATACGGTTTTGTATAGCCATAATTTTCTATTATCCTTTCAACTTATAATTATATTTTACCTAAAGGAAAAGCAATAAATACAAAATATAATGATAATTAAAATACAAAAATATGCGTAAACTTGATTATATAGAAAGATAAATTATGGTTTGGTGAAATGTCTATGCTTGGTTATCAGGATAAATACAACAAGGAAAGAAAAGAGTTATTGTGTTTAACTTGTCAGGACAATTTAATAAAGTTAGCATGAAAGAGTTAATTACTTGCAAAGAAATATTTTTAGAATAGATTATGTAAAATCTAAAATATAGACTTTTGTGTTTTATTATTAAGATACCTGAGGCGGTGGTGCTGTATGACTATTAAGGGAAAAATGACGTATATTGTCGGATTTCTTTCATGTAATATGGTAGTTATTGGGAAAATTATATAATTAATCGCAATAAACTATAATATGTATATAGGAGGATCTGTAATGAAAAATCATAGCAAAAACGTAGTCGCTAAATTGATGGAAGTTACAGCAAGAAAATCGGCTGAAATGGCGGCGAACAGTAGATGCGTATATCTTTTTCATCAGCCGAAACAGCCGAGCGGGATTAAGACAATAAAAAAATAAAAGCAAGATCAAGCAACGCATATTTCCCCTTTGAATCCAGTTGATTCTTAGGGGGATTTTCATAACTAAGATATTTCTATATTGTTGACTTTTATAGGTGGAAAATAACTATTTTGATGAGAACTTGTCTTACTTAGGACATTGAAATCCAGATATCCAATGGTTTCAGAGTTTGGTAAACGACTATAATAAAAAAGGAACATAAAGTGCGGAATGTAGAACGATAGATTTTTGTAGATACAGATGGGAAAATCAATACAGTGGTAAAAATATGTATAAAGAAACGAAGGCATAAAGGAAAAGGTGTCCAAAGACTGCTAAAATTAAGAGTGTATCGTGATGGAGGAACAGCTTCAGCACGATACACTTTTTTTATGCCGGGTTTAGAGGGATTTGATATTCTTATCATTCTTTTTGTTGGTAGCAGACACTTTGGGAGAGTCAAGGTATTGCTTCAGATTATCCAGTTTCCGCATCAGCGATTCGTGTTCTTTTGACGTTGCCCTATATGTTTTTTGTAGAGTTTCCTTTTTGGAATACAGCGCATTGTAATCGCCGCGCAGCTTTTCCACATCAAGCGTTTTCGTGTCAATGCCGAGGCGCTTCAGCATATTTTCAGCACCGTCATGGAGCAGGAGTTCCGTTTCATGCTGGCGAAGATACCTGTCCTTATCCTTTGATTTCTGGTAGCGGATATGGTAGATACGGTTAGCGCTATACTGCTCGGCGTACTTTAGGATCTGCCCGAAGTCCTTTAACTGATGCTCTGTTTCCACGAGGCTCTCCCGTGCGGTTTTTGCAAGCGCGGACTTGGAGGCAATCTGCTTTTCAAGCTCTGCGATAGAGCCTGCTTGACTGTAGCTTGCGGCGGCGATCTTGAGGTTTTGGATGTCAGCCCAATGTTTCAGACCGGGGCTTTCGGCAAACTTATCCTCGCTGGTGTCAATGAGATTCTTCTTGGAATAATCTCTGACAAGGGGCTTCTTCCGAATGGGGAACGGCGTACGCTTTTTGTCCTTTGCAAGCTCTTTTTCCGCAATGCGCTCCCTGATCCGTTCTTTAGTGTATTCGGCTCCCAAAGACTTTGCGCTGCCACGGACAAAACGTTCCCTGTCAAGAGGGCGGAAAGAGATAAACTTATGTGCGTTTTCCCCGAAGTCCTCGCCCTTGACTTCGTAGCCTTTTGCCCGGATCAGCTCGATGCAGTCCTCGTAAGCTGCTGCAGTTTTGATGGCTTCGTCAATGTCGGACTTTAATTGTTCTTTCCATGCAGAAGCGCTTTTCCCAGCCTGCCACTCCTTATAGGTTTTGCCACGCTTTTCTCCCGGCGTGATGACGGAAAGTTCATGCTCACGGCAGAGGTCATCGCTCAGACTGCGGATGTTGTAATAGGTCTTTTTGCAGTCGTGATATTTCTCGTGGTTTATGTTATCAGCGGCGCAGAAAATGATATGGTTGTGGACATGTCCCCTGTCTATATGGGTGCTGACAACGTAAGAGTATCTTCCTTCTAAAAGTTTGTCGGCAAGTTCCACGCCGATCTGGTGGGCTTCCGCATAAGAAACCTCGCCGGGGAAAAAGGATTGTATCAGATGATAGGCTTTGTTTTTATCAGACTGGCAGGTTTTTGACAGCGCAAATTTGAAGTCATAGGCGGCAGTTTCAGGACTACATCCGTAAGAAGAAATCAGGATGCCCTCATCGGTTTTTCCGGGGTTGCAGATATAGTCTACTGCTTTATTAACGGTTGCCGTGATAGCATGGATTTTTGTGTATGCCATATCTTTTGCATCAGCTCCTTTACTTCGTTTACATCGGCTTGATATACGTTGCCTGTGGCGTTCATGCGCTTTGCGATCTGGTTTAAGTTGTTCCCGATTCTGGCAAGAGCAGCATTGTATTCCTGAAGCTCTGAATAGTCAATGTCATAGACGTAACCGTACAAGATCAGATGCCGGATAAAGGCGGCACGGCTTGTCATGTTGGAGCATTTTGTTTTCTCATCGAGGATATATTTTTCATCTTCGCTGAGGTGGATTACGATCCCGTATTTTCGGGAACGGTTTTTGTTTCTGTGTTTATCCATTTCCTTGTCCTTTCAGGCTATAGTTATTATTTTGGCTTTTTATGATGTCGTTTCCGGCACGGCTTTTGAAGCAAAAATACATGGACAGGCTTTACCGGGTAATGCTGAATTTTTGCATTTAAGGGGGTCAGGGGGATTTTCCCTCTGCAAGCAAAAACATTCATCTTCCCGTGAGGTGAAGATGGATGTTTGCCCGCCTGCGTATATACGCAGGCAGTGCTTGCTATTCTTATCCCGACTTCTTGATAATCGTAGCAAGCATTGGACGAACTGTCCAGAAACCTTAAAATTTTTTAACATTGCAATTTAATATCTTCAAGGGAGTGTCTGACGCTGTTCTTCAAGATAAAAATTGACAACAATTTTGACAACAAATTTTATAAAAACCGTGCTGAACAGTACCGAATAATACTTTTTTGGAAAAGCCTCAGAGCTTCTCCGGTTCCGGGTAATCCACCCCAAAAGTATCGACTGTAACCGTCTGCATCACTTGATCTTCCAGCGGTCTGTCCTCATAATCGGTGGCTGTTTCAGCAATCCGGTTCACCACTTCCATACCTTCAATCACTTTCCCAAACGCCGCATAAGCGCCGTCCAAGTGAGGGCTTGTCTTGTGCATGATGAAGATGAATCTGCGGCTGCTGCAGAAACGTCTCCTGGAATAAAGAAACACACCCCGCAGATGCTGGTTTCTGCGGGGTGTGTTTCTTTATCTTCTATATATTATCTATATTATTGTCCCGGTGTCTGGTCCGGCGGCGGAGCAGCCTGCTGTTGTGCGGCAGCCTCGGCCGCCTGCTGTGCGGCCAGGGCGCGTTGCTCCATCTCGGCCCGCTGGCCGTTGACGATCGCTTCCCAATCAGGATTTGCGAAGAATTCCGGGCTGTGCGGGCACATGTTAGTCGGCGTGGAAGGTGTCTGCGTGACGGTACCGTCTTCGCCGACTGTCTCTGTCGGTGGTGGCGCCGGCTGGCCTGAGGCGGAAGCAGAACCGCTCTGCAGGGAGAGATCTTCTACCGGTGTCAGTTCCAGAACGCCTTCGGCTTTGAAAGGACAGCCCTCATAGGCCGGAAGACTGCAGTACTGGCAGATCTGCCCTGCATAGTGTACGTCGCAGGTCGTCGTAGGAACGGTTCCTTCGGCGAAGTATTCCGTGCGGGCGGTGCCGCTGCATAATCCGTCTATCGGTATCTTGCCGGAACGGGAGCAGACCGTGGCGGTCACGATGCCCGCCGGAACTGAGAAGGACTGGCTGGGCAGCCCCTCGTGAATCTGGGACATCACGGCGCGCCACAGCTTCTTGGCCAGGTTTTTCTCGTCTCCGGAGAGCTTTACGTTGTTGTCGAAGCCGGCCCAGGTTGTGGCCGTATAATAAGGCGTATATCCGGAAAACCATACGTCATTGTAATCCGAGGTCGTACCGGTCTTGCCGGCGATCGCCATGCCGCCGAAATTTACGGAGCCGCCGGTGCCGCTGGTGACAACGTCAACCATGGCGTCTGTCAGAAGGAAAGCGGTAGTCTCCTTGATGACCTGTCTTGACTGCGGCATCGTGTTGTCCAGAATAATATTGCCGTCATGGTCAACGACTCTCGTGTAGAGCTTGGGTTTGATATAAGTGCCGTTGTTTGCGATACAGGCATAAGCGGCATTTAACTCTTCGTTGGTCACGCCGTTGGTGATACCGCCCAGAGCAAGGGCCTGCTGGATATCCGAGTAGATCTTGCCGTTGATCTCTTTGCTCTCTTCCAGTGTAGTAAAGCCGAAGTTGGTCAGGTAATCGTAACCGAGCCGGGGCGTGATCTGTGTCAGCGTCTTGACGGCGACGATGTTCATGGACTGGGCGATTCCCGTTCTCAGGGAGGAAAGCCCGCGGTAGGATTCGCCGTACCAGTTGGCCACCGGCCGGCCGTCTGCATAGTTAAAGGGTGCGTCGTTCATGATCGTAGCCAGCGTCAGGCCCGCGCTGTCAAGAGCGGGTGCGTAGGTGGATACTATCTTAAAGGTAGAACCGGGCTGCCTTGTAGTGTCGGTGGCACGGTTTAAGGTCCGGCTTGCAAGTTTGGCGCCGCGTCCGCCTTCCATGGCAACGACATATCCTGTATGCTGATCCTGCACCACGAGGGATACCTGCGGCTGCGGCGTCAGGCTGATGTTTTCACCGAAGACTTCGTCGCCGGCTGCCATGATCGCTTCTTTATACAATTCGATATCCTGATAGGCTTCCTCCTGGGAAGTGTAGATCAGGTTATAGGATGCGGAGCGGTTCTCACGCCAGTAGCTGCGGAACATTTCCGTACTGTGGTTTTCACGCTCGCCGTTGCTTTTGTCTATGGTCAGTTCGTAGTTCAGATACCATTTGGTGTTGGCGGGGAAGTTGCTCTCGTCCGCAAAGGCATCGTCGCAGATCTTCTGGATCTTCGGATCCTGTGTGGAATAGATCTTGAGGCCGCCGCTGTAGAGCAGTGTGTAGGCCTGGGTCTCATTATAGCCTGCAGCGATCAGATCTTCCAGTACATCGTCCGTCAGTGCATCCACGAAATATGTATTGACGGCGGAATCTTCGTTCTCGGAATCTGCGATCTGAATACGGGAGTAGACATCATCTGTCATGGCCTGATCGTATTCCTGCTGGGAGATGTAGCCCTGATCGAGCATATCATCCAGCACTTTCTGGCGGCGCTTCACATTCTCTTCGGGATGGGTGATGGGATTATAGCGGGAAGGATTCTGTGTGATGGCCGCTATGACTGCACATTCCGACAGGTTTAAGTCACTGACGGATTTGTTAAAATAGCGCATGGAAGCAGCCTGTACACCGAGCGTATTCTGTCCCAGGTTAATGCTGTTCATATAATTGATCAGGATCGAGTCTTTATCCATGACCTTCTCCAGTTCCAGGGCAAGGTACTGCTCCTGGATCTTACGTTTCAGACTGTCGGCAAAGGAATCTTCACTTGTCCAGTCTGTAAAGACGTTGTTCTTGAGCAGCTGCTGCGTGATCGTGCTGGCGCCCTCCGTGAAGCTGCCGCCTTTTAACACATTCTGTATACCGATGATACCGGCACGGACGATACCCTTGATATCAATGCCGTTATGGATATAGAAACGCTCGTCCTCAACCGCCACGAAAGCATGTTGCAGATTCTCAGGCACCATGTCGATGGTGACAGGGATACGGTTGGAGTTGGTGGATACGAGCTTGGCCGTCTGATTATTCTCGATATCGTAGACAAAGGTAGAAAAACGGGTAGGCGTGACATCGACATTGCTGATGTCAGGAGCGCTGGCGAGCACACCCTTGAATACGCCGATCCCTGCGCTGGCGCCGATGATGCCGGCCGAGACTATGGCTACCAGGCAGATCTGTATAAAGGTTAAACCGATCTTCTTACCCCAGCGGGCAGATTTAGAGTGAAGTGCCTGCTGTTTCCTGCGGACACCCTTCTTTCCATAATTCATGATACTCCTCCTTAGGTTTTTATGCCCCCTCATACGTTTGCAAATTAAAAAAGGCATAAATGCGATAAGCATACCTTTATTCATTATAGCAAAATTTTTCCGGCAAATAAAGGATTTTCATTTTATATTAAGGATTGTTTACAATTCTGTACACTTTTATACGTGCGGCGGCGCATAAGAACCTTGACTGCGCCCGTGGGAGATGAGATAATATGCCAAAGAACAGGAAGGAACGGAGTGGACAGCACGACTTATGGAATCTGGTAAAAGATTGGAACCGTATAAGATCATAGCGTATGGGGGCATGGGCGAGATAGAAGAGAAGAAATCCCGTTTTATCGCGCATGTGGCGTCTGCCGGGACGGAGGAGGAGGCGCTTGCCTTTATCGAAGCCAGAAAGAAACAGTACTGGGATGCGCGGCATAACTGCTATGCCTATGTCCTGGGAGAGCAGGCGCAGACCGTCCGGTTTTCGGACGACGGGGAGCCTGCGGGGACGGCTGGCAGGCCGATCCTTGAAGTGCTGTTGAATTCCGGGATCCGGAATCTGGTGGTTGTTGTCACCCGGTATTTCGGCGGTGTCCTGCTGGGCACCGGCGGGCTGGTGCGCGCTTACACGAAGGCGGCGCAGGCAGGACTGGCGGCCAGTGATGTACGTACTATGTGTTATGGGTATGAGATCACGTTTGTGACAGATTATAATGGTATCGGTAAGATCCAGTATCTGCTGGGAGTAAGAGGCATTCCGGTGGAGGCTGACTATGGCGAACAGGTGCGTGTATGCATCCGGGTATCCTGGGAGGATAAGGATGCTGTAGTGCATGAAGTGACCGAGGCGACTGCCGGCAGGGCAGTGGTGCGGGTCTCGGATCCTTTGTATTTTATGAGAGAATGACTGTTATGCGTGGACACAGGCTGACGGGCAGGAACTGACTGTCAACGGCCTTCCGCGCGGAAGGTCGGAGAGAAGAAACGCCGGGGAAGGTGAAAGAGAAAGAAAGAGACCTGACTGCGGCGGGACAGGAGGGACAGGCGGTTATGAGCAGGAGCAGAGAAGAAGCAGTAAGAGTGAATGAGAGCTTTGGTGCGGCGGATATCAGGGAGTTCTTGAATAAAGGACAGTACACCAGGCTCAGGCAGGTGATCCAGGAGCTGAACGATGCGGATATCGCGGATTATCTGGAGGATATGGGCGAAGAGGAGATCGTGAAGGTCTTTCGGATTTTACCGAAGGATATCGCGGCGGATGTTTTTTCCTGTCTGGAACTGGAGTTTCAGCAGTATGTCATCACGTCGCTTTCCGACAAGGATGCCGCCCACATCATCAATAACATGATGAGTGACGACGCCAAGGAACTGATGGAGGAGATGCCGGCCAATATTGTAAAAAGGCTGATCGCCAACACGGATCCCGAGACGCGGCAGGCCATCAATCACCTGATGCGGTACCCGGAGGACTCGGCGGGCAGCATCATGACGGTGGAGTATGTGGATCTGAAGGAGCACTACACGGTGGCGCAGGCCATCGAGCGGATCCGCAGGGTCGGACTGGACAGTGAGACGATCAATATCTGTTACGTGCTGGACAATAAGAGGACGCTGGTCGGTACCGTGGGTCTCAGGTATCTGCTCCTCAGCGATCCGGATGCCGTGATCGGGGAGATGATGCATAAGAGCGTGGTGTCCCTGCACACACTGATGGACCAGGAAGAGGTTGCCAGAATGTTCAAGAAGTACGAGTTCACGGCCATGCCTGTGGTGGACAACGAGGACAGGCTGGTGGGTATCATCACCATGGATGACGTGGTGGATATTCTGGAGGAGGAGACGACGGAGGATATCGAGAAGATGGCGGCCGTAATGCCTTCCGACAAGCCCTATCTGCGGATGTCTGTCTTCGAGGCTTTTAAGAAAAGGATCCCCTGGCTTTTGCTGTTGATGATATCGGCCACGTTTACGGGCAGCATCATCACTTCGTTTGAAAGTGCGCTGAGCCGGTATGTGGTGCTGACGGCTTTTATCCCCATGTTGATGGACACGGGCGGTAATGCGGGCGGACAGGCCAGCGCTATCATCATCCGCGGACTCTCACTGGATGAGATCGCATTCAAGGACTGGGGCAGGGTAGTGTGGAAAGAGATGCGGACGGCAGCGCTCTGCGGCCTGACATTGGCGGCCTGTAACTTCGTGAAGTTGCTGGCTTTTGACCGGGTAGGCGTGAGTGGGGCCGGTGTTGTGTGCTTTACGCTGCTGATGGCGGTGATCGTGGCCAAGATAGTAGGATCCACGCTGCCCATACTGGCTAAGAAGATCGGCATGGATCCGGCCGTGATGGCAAGTCCCTTTATCACGACGATCGTGGATGCGATCTCACTGCTGATCTACTTCCGGGTGGCGACCGTCGTGCTCGGAATATGAATCTGTGTTTCTATTTCTTTGCGGCAGCCGAGATGGCTGCCCTTTTTCTTAAGGTAGGATCCAGAATCTTCTTGCGGATCCGGATCGTCTTCGGGGTCACTTCCAGAAGCTCGTCGGTGTCGATGAATTCCAGCGCCTGCTCCAGGCTCAAAACCCTGGGCGGTGTGAGGCGGAGTGCCTCGTCCGCGCTGGAGGAGCGGGTGTTGGTGAGCTGTTTCTTCTTGCAGACATTCAGCTCGATATCTTCACCGCGTCCGTTCTGTCCCACCACCATGCCGGAGTACACTTTGGTGCCGGGGCCGATGAAAAGCGTGCCCCGCTCCTGTGCGTTGAAAAGGCCGTAGGTGATGGCCTCGCCGGCTTCAAAGGCGATCAGGGAACCCTGTTTGCGGTACTGGATATCCCCTTTGTACGGGCCGTAGCCGTCGAAGATCGTATTCATGATACCGTTTCCTTTGGTGTCGGTCATGAACTCGCCCCGGTAGCCGATCAGGCCGCGGGAAGGGATGGAGAACTCCAGACGGCTGTAGCTGCCGGAGGCAAGCCCCATGTTCAGCAGCTCCCCTTTGCGCTGGCTCAGTTTCTCGATCACGGTTCCGGAGTATTCTTCCGGCACGTCGATATAGCACAGCTCCATGGGTTCCAGCTTCTTACCGTTTTCATCTGTCTTGTAGAGCACTTCTGCCTTGCTGACCGCGAACTCGTAGCCTTCCCTGCGCATATTCTCGATCAGGACGGACAGATGCAGCTCGCCTCTGCCGGATACTTTGAACGCCTCCGTGGTGTCGGTTTCCTCCACCCGCAGGGAGACATCGGTATTCAGCTCCCGGAACAGCCGGTCGCGGATATGGCGGCTGGTCACGTATTTGCCTTCCTGCCCGGCAAGGGGGGAGTCGTTGATGATAAAGTGCATGGCGATCGTCGGCTCGGAAATCTTCTGGAAGGGGATAGGCTGCGGGTTGTCGGGGGAACAGAGCGTATCGCCGATATGGATATCCGTGATGCCGGATATGGCCACGATAGAGCCGATGCCTGCCTCCTTCACTTCTATTTTATTCAGACCGTCATATTCGTATAATTTGCTGATCTTGACTTTCTGCAGCTTGTCCGGGTCGTGGTGGTTGACGATGACCACTTCCTGATTCACCTTCACGCTGCCGTTGTCCACCTTGCCCACGCCGATGCGGCCCACGTATTCGTTGTAGTCGATGGTGCTCACCAGTATCTGCGTGCCGGCATCGGGATCTCCTTCGGGCGCCGGGATGTGCTCTAAGATCGTGTCGAAAAGGGGTGTCATGTCACGGCCCTTGACGGTGAGCTCCGTGCTGGCGGTGCCGGTCTTGGCGGAAGCGTAGACGAAGGGACAGTCTAACTGTTCGTCGTTGGCGTCCAGATCCATGAACAGCTCCAGGACCTCGTCCACGACCTGGATCGGCCTGGCTTCCGGCCGGTCGCATTTATTGATACAGACGATGACGGAAAGATCCAGCTCCAGCGCCTTCTTCAATACGAATTTGGTCTGGGGCATAGGCCCTTCGAAGGCATCCACCACAAGGATCACGCCGTTTACCATCTTGAGGACACGTTCCACCTCGCCGCCGAAATCGGCGTGGCCGGGGGTGTCGATAATGTTGATCTTCACGTCTTTGTACATAACGGCGGTATTCTTGGAGAGGATCGTGATGCCGCGCTCCTTCTCGATATCGTTGGAGTCCATAACACGCTCCGCCACTTCCTGGTTCTCCCTGAAAACGCCGCTCTGTTTCAAAAGCTCGTCCACAAGCGTCGTCTTGCCGTGGTCAACGTGGGCGATGATCGCTATGTTTCTCACATCTTCTCTGGTCTGTTTCATGTTCTACCAAGCCTTTCTGAATCAATCTCATGAAAAAAATAATTCGCTAAAATTTTACACATATCTGAAACCTGCTAATTATATCACTTGCCCTGTTATCTTGCAAGTATGGAAAACTGGAAAAATCCGTTTCGCGCGGCGTGTCATTTTACGCGATTACTGACAGTTCTAATTTCATCGCATTTCCTATATATTGATAATACAACACTAACAGGAACGGAATGTTCCTGCAAATGCACAGGCAGAAGGGAGAAAAACATGACAGATAAGGTTATTGAAAACAACCAGGTGGCGATCATGGGGGAGATCGTGAGCGATTTCACTTTCAGCCACGAGATTTTCGGAGAGGGATTTTATATGGTGGATATCAGTGTGAACCGGCTGAGTGATTCCACGGATATCATTCCCGTGATGGTGTCGGAGCGTCTTCTTGACGTGGGCGACGACTATAAGGGGATGAAGATCTGCATCGTCGGACAATTCCGCTCCTACAACAGACATGAAGAGAGGAAGAACAGGCTTGTATTGTCTGTATTTGCAAGGGAAATCGAATTCGTGGAAGAGATCAGTGAGAGCGCCAAGACCAACCAGATCTTCCTGGACGGTTATATCTGCAAGGCGCCTGTTTACCGCAAAACGCCCCTGGGACGGGAGATTGCGGATCTGCTTCTGGCAGTCAACAGGCCCTATGGGAAATCAGATTACATACCATGTATCTGCTGGGGCAGGAATGCGCGGTTTGCCAGTAATTTTGAGGTGGGAAGCCGCTGCGCCATCTGGGGCAGGATCCAGAGCAGAGAATATATGAAGAAGTTATCCGAGGATCAGTTGGAGCGGAGAGTGGCGTATGAGGTGAGCGTGAGCAAGCTTGAGATGGTGGAGGAAGAATAAGAGAAGCGTGTCTGGTGAATAAAAAGTTGCACGTATAGACGGATTGTGCTATGATAAATGAAATAAATTGTGATAAATTGTATCATATGTGACAGAGTAATTGTCGGCTGTTGTGCAATATGCACAGACGGCAGTATAAGGAGTTCAATATGAGAAAAGGCATGATTCAGATCTACAGCGGTGAAGGCCATGGAAAATCACCGGCAGCGCTCGGGAGGGCGGTTCAGACGGCCTGCAGGGGTGAGGATGTCGTC
>VSOD01000369.1 GCA_009774655.1 Lachnospiraceae bacterium | reverse complement strand
ATGCAAACATGCACATAAAAGCATGGAAGCGTATGACCTGTACCGCCAGTGCTTCCGTCTCCGGCGTCAACCGGTAGAGCAAAAGCATGATCCGGCACAAAAGGATCATCGCCACCGACACTGCGATCATGCACACACTCGTCAGGCGCATCAGCTTTTTCGTATAGATTCTTGTCTGTTCATAGTCTCCCGCACCGATACAATAGGAGGCCACCGACAAAAGAGCCAGATTGATCGCCATTCCCGGCAGAATATTGAAGTTTGCGATCGTGCCGCAGACCGCATTGGCGGCGATCGCTGATGTGCCGAAGGTGGATACCAGACTTAAGAGCAATATCTTCCCCAGCTGAAAAAGGCTGTTTTCCAGACCGTTAGGCACTCCGATGTAAAGAATCCTTTTGATCAGCCCGAAGTTCATCCTTGCAGTTACCCGATTCCTGAAATGAATCACCCTGTCTTCCTGAAAAAGCAGATAAAAAATCAGGAACGCCACAACCGTTCTCGACACCGTAGTGGAAATGGCCGCCCCCGCTACACCCATCTTGAAGACAAAGATCAACGTTGCATTACCGACCAGATTCAACAGATTCATGAGCAATGATATGTACATCGTGATTTTGGAATTCCCCATGGCCCGAAAAAGCGCGGCACAGCCATTATAAAGCGCCAGCGGACAGATGGAAAGTCCCGTGATGATCAGATATGTAGTAGCACTCGCCATAACTCCGGCCTCCACCTGCCCGAAGATCGCCCGCAGGATCGTCTTGTGTGCACCGATCAACACCACCGTCGTCGCGACAGAGGCATAGAGCAGGAAAAGAACCATCTGCCACGCAGACCGTCCCGCCTCTTCTTCTCTGCGCTGTCCCAAGGCATGTCCTGCCACCACGGCGCCGCCGGTGGCGAGTGCCGAAAAAACCTGAATGACCAGGATGTTGATATTATCCACCAACGAAACACCCGACACCGCCGCCTCTCCCACGCCGGAAATCATAACAGTATCCAGCATGCCGACCAAAATAGCCAGAAGCTGTTCCATAATCAATGGCAGGATCAGTTTCCTGAGATCCGCATTGCTGTATATCGTCCCCTGTGCTTCTTTTTCCTTTTCCTTCGTGTGCATCACCATCAACGTCCTTGTTTAGATTTAAAATGATTCTTAACCTATTCTATGCCCATCCGGTCTTAATGTAAAGTGGAAACAGAAGTCTTTATCTCTTTTCCATAATTAACATACATGCTGATGCAGATATTTTTCTCTCGTCGCCAGTCCGCCGCGGATATGTCTCTCCGACTTGTTAACGTCGAGTACCTTTCTCGCTTCTGCAGCCAGTGACGGGTTCAACTGTGCAAGACGATCTGTAACGTCTTTATGTACTGTGGACTTTGAAATCCCAAACTCTTTTGCCGTCTGTCTCACCGTAGCATTATTCTCAATGATATAATTGGCAATCTGAATTGCACGCTCCTCAATATACTCTTTCAAAAGGAAACCCCTCAGAACACTTTTTTACATTGTATGAAGTGTTTTGAGGGGTTATGACTACATAAAAATAGTATTCATTTCGCCCGAAACCCATCCTCGATCCGCTCCCCGATCAGTGTGCTCCGCTCCAGCATTGGCTTATAGCACGTCCCGGGAAAGACATGATAACTGTTGATCTCCTCCCCCGTGGAGAAATAGATCGTATTTCCATTGATCTCACAGCTGTCCATACTGCCTCGGTCGTAATCCTTCTGTTCGATATAATAAGGCTCCCTCAGATTCTGCTTGACAAAGACACCGGCCTCCGTCACATACTGATCCCAGTAAGGGCTCAGCGACACCAGAATGCCAAACACCAGACTCCCCGCCACAATACTGCACAGTCCCTGCTTCCTCTCGCCCAGATAATCTCCCACGGCAAGCATGACCACCGCAATCAGAAAGGCCAGCCCGTAGCGGATAAAGGGCGCTACCAAAAACCACACAAGAACATTCCCCCACACGGCCAGATGCAGTACCGCCATCTGCGGCCGGATCTTCTGCTTCCTGTAGAGCCTCATCCCCACCATCAGAAGCTGCAGCGCCGTCCCCAGCAAAACTCCGCCGAGGAACATCTTTTCATAGCGGAACTGATGCTCCCACCAGACCGGCAGCCACTCATAAAGCGGCATGTCCACTTTCTCCACATCATACAGGCAGCGCCCCCAGACCTTGATCTGGTCGGCATCGTGCACAAGATATTCCAGCGGAATCTTCCACGGTACCTTGAAAAGGTCAATCCCTTCAAAGGGATATAGCAGCCATCCCGAGATCAGATAATTCCTCACCAGAAAAGGGCACAATATCACACAACCGCCAAAAAGGCAGATCCCGATCTCCTTCCACCGTTTCTCCCGGATCAGGCACCAGGCTGGATAAAGACCGATCAGAACGAGCAGGCAGGAGGAAAATTTCAAGGTAGCCGCAAAGACCGCCGCCACCGTAAGCAGGCAGTAAACCGTAAGCTCCGAACCTTTTTCATAAAAGTTTTCGCACCAGGCGGTAATAATAAACAGTGCAAAAAACATCGTCGCATAATCCGTAGCCGGCGACATACTCCGCGTCACATTCACCAGTGTATAGAGCAGAATCCCGATCCGCATCATATCCGCAACATGCTCTTTATGCTGCCTGAACGCCCGCAGTCCGTGGAACGCATACAGGCACATCACCGTTTCCAGAAAACCCGTCGTGGTGTGCAGGGAACTTCCGAGCAGCCATTTCATGCTGAATATGGACGCAAATGCCAGACAGGAACTGTTATAGGCATAGTGCAGCTGCAGATTCCCGATCCCTTTGACCAGACCATACTCTTCATAGATCCGGATCGCCGCTGCGTGATAGATGTTCGTATCCGTGTGGAATTCCCCTCTGGATGTAAAAAAGGCGATCAGCAGCACAAAGCAGCAATAGAAAAATCCTTCCCAGGAACACAGCACCGGACGATACGTCTGCCAGAGCTGCCAGACCGTGCTGCGATTGCGATACCCGCATACCAGCGCCGTCGCCACAAGGATCACATGCGCCCACAGGCCGATTTTTGCAAAAATACTGAAAAACTGCGCATAGACGGTGATCCCGATGATGCCCGTCACAAGATATAATGTCACGGAAAAACGTCTGTTCCGCCCAGGACTCAACGTACCGATCCCGATCAGCGTACAGATCAAAAACATATAGACCCAGCTTAAAACAATGACTGCCACTTAAATCGCCCCTTTTTCTCTGTCTGTTTTCTCTGTATATGCGTAATATACGAATGCAGTGCTTCCCCCGTCATTTATCCCCTGTCATAGATTCTGTCATTGGCCTTATTATTATTCCAGAATAGCACCCAAACCTTACAGAAACATTACATTTACATTTCAATTTTGTTATTTTATTGTTTTATACCTGCAGCGCTGTCCACACAGTCAATCATCTACAGACGAAAAAAAGTGCATTCCCCGGATTTCTCCGCAGTTCTGCACTTCTTTCCCGTCTGCCCAATGACATCTGTTCAATTACTATCTCTTCTATATAATATTTGTTTTAGTAATATCTTTTCTATATGATATCTGTTCTATATAACATCTGCTCTATTATCCCCGTATCTTCTCTGTTATCTGCGCTACACGATCCTTCTGACGGTGATAATACTGCGGTACGTCGCCGACGTGATCTTAATGCCGGTCCGCTCCGTACTGGCGTGGACGATCTGACCGTTGCCGATGTAGATACCCACATGTCCGCCATAGTAGATGATATCTCCGGGCTGGGCCTCCGCGTAAGATACCGCTCTTCCTGCTCCTGACTGTGCATAAGAGCTTCGCGGCAGGGAATAGCCGAAGTTCTTATAGACCGCCAGCACAAAACCGGAACAGTCTGCCCCGTTGGTCAGGCTTGTGCCGCCTGCCACATAGGGATTACCGATAAACTGACAGGCAAATCTCGCGATCTCCTGCCCTTTTCCACCGCCCGAGGAGACGGGATTGTTCGACGAAGCATCCGATCCGCTGCTTCCGGAATCCCCGGAACTCTCCGCTTCCCCGGAATCTTCGGTGCGTTCCTCCGACACAGAAGAATCGTCGTTCTCCGAACCGCCCCCCTGCTGGGATTCTGCCGCTGCTTCTTCCGCCCTGCGGCGTTCCTCTTCTTCCCTGCGCTTCCGTTCTTCCTCTTCTTTGCGTCTGCGCTCTTCTTCCTCTCTGCGCTTCCGCTCTTCCTCTTCCAGTTTCCGGATCTGCGCCGTCTCCTGTTTGATCTTGGCCGTATAGGCGGCTGCCGCCCCCGTCGCCTTGGCCGGCACGGTGCTGGT
>VSOD01000368.1 GCA_009774655.1 Lachnospiraceae bacterium | reverse complement strand
CTTCTCATTGGGTGTTTTGGCGATGTTATACGCCTTGCCGTCCCCCAGATTCAGACGGATCTCGCCCTCCACGATCTGTCCCTGTGGACGCTGGATCAGCTGCATCAGGGACAGGCTGGTCACGGACTTGCCGCAGCCCGACTCGCCCACCACGCCCACGGTCTTGCCGATGGGTACTTCAAAACTGACGCCGTCCACCGATTTAACTGTACCGGCATCGGTGAAAAAGTAGGTGTGCAGATCGTCAAATTCCACCGCATTTTCCGGATTGTGCATCGTCGTCAGATACTCGGACTCAGGCACATTCTTACGTTTTCTCTGTTTTTCAAACTGATTGGTGATACGTCGGTTTTCTTTGGATATCTTCCGGGACTCTTTCGCGGTAAGATATCCTTCCGGTTTATTTTTAGCCATACTCTACTTGCACCTCCTAGCGTTTCATTCTGGGATCGAAAGCATCCCGCAGGCCGTCGCCCACGAAGTTAAATCCCAGAACTGCCAGCGACAGACAGACGCCGGCCGGAATCCAGATAAACCAGTAATTGGTCAAAACATAGGAGTTCTTTACATCATTGATGATATTGCCCCAGGAAGCAAAGGGGAACTTCACGCCCAGTCCCAGGAAGGACAAAGTTGCTTCCGTCAGCATCACGGAACCCAGCTGCATCGTACAGGTAACGATCAGCTGCGGGACCACGTTAGGGATCAGATGCTTGAAGATCCGGCGGGATACCCGGATACCGCAGGCCTCCGTAGCCGTCATAAACTCCTGCTCACGCAGAGAGAGGATCTGTCCGCGGACAAGACGGGCGATACCCGGCCAGCCCAGAATACCGAGGATCAGCATCAGATACAGCATACGCAGCTTCGGATCCACCCGCATACCGTCCATAGCCGCACCGAGGATGATGATCAGGGGCATTGAAGGGATACAGTAGAAAATATCCACGATACGCATGATCAGGTTATCCACCCACTTGCCGAAATATCCTGAAAGCCCCCCCAGAATCACGCCCAGCAGACACTCGATGACCACGACAATAAAACCGATGATCAGGGACACTCTGCCGCCGTACATCAGACGGGTCAACATATCCATACCGTTGGTATCCGTACCCAGCGGATGCTTCGCGGAAGGAGCCTCATACTGGCTGTACACATAAGTCTCCGTCTCCTGCATAACGGACCAGATCTTGGTGCTGGCGTCATAAGTGATCGTATAGTTATGCTCCTCACCGTCCTCACCCGTGTAGGCGAATTCCGTGCCCTCCGCATCCAGCACCTGCTCTAAACTTTCCTTGAAATCTCTGGGAATAACGACGCCGTTCTCCTTCGACTGCACGACAAAGCGGCTGATATAGCCAAGCACTTCCTCACCCTGCAGGATGTTGCCGTCCTCGTCCAGTGAAAGCTCCATGCCGTCTGCCGTGAAACTGCCGGTGCCGTCATTGGTATACAGCTTAAGCGCCTCATATTTCACGTTAAAAGCCGGCTCTTCTTTATTATCCGCAGCATTTACGATATCCTTATAAGCGATGGCGATCACAGAACCGTCCACGGAAACCGAATAGAAATCCTTCCCTTCCTCCGCCACACCATAAGTCACGTCTTTATAATCAAACTCCGTCTTGCCCATCATCTGCGCCATCAGAAACTGCGCCTGCGCCGCCGAGCCGAAATCCGCTCCTTCGGCCGAGACATAACGGAAATCTTCATTCCTCGTCACACCTACATATTCTTTTTCCATATAAGTATAGGTATAAAACTGCTCGTCCTCACGATAAGGAGAGATCATGCCGCCCACAAAAGAAAACAAAAACATGATCGCAAGGATCACAAGCCCCAGCACCGCCAGCCGGTTGCGGAAAAACCGCTTCACCACCAGTGCACCGGGAGAGAGTGTCTTCACACGCCGGTCATCATTTAAAGAGAGAGTTTCTCCGGAAGTGCTGTTCGCCTGTTCGTTCGGCTTATTCATATCAGACATATCCATACTCCTCCTTCCTACGCGATCCGCACGCGGGGATCAACCACGGCATACAATATATCGGTGAGCAGGTTGCTCGCCAGTGTTAAAACAGCAATAAAGGTCATATAGAACATGGTAAACGGAATATCACCGATGATCATGGACTGATAGGAAGTAAAGCCGATACCCGGAATGGAGAACAGCGTCTCCGTGATCAGCGCACCGGTAAAAAAGCCGGGCAGAGATCCGCCGATGATCGTCACCAGAGTGACCAGTGTATTACGAAAAGCATGTTTGTACACAACAGTATGTTCACTTAAGCCTTTGGCTCTCGCCGTCCGTATGTAATCGGCGTTCAGAACCTCAAGCATATTGGTTCTCGTATAACGCATCAGCGGACCGATGGACGTGATCACAAGGGTAGCGATCGGCAGGACCAGATGATGCGCCTTATCCATGAACTGCCCCCAGGAATCGAGCTGGGCGTAAGTACGGCCTACAAGACCGGACACATCGAACCACTGCAGATTCACGGCAAAGACAAGTTTCAAAAGCGTTGCAAAGAAGAAAGGCGGTAACGATATACCAAGCAGCGCACCCGCCGTGATCACATAATCTGTCCTGGAATACTGTTTGGTCGCAGCAATGATACCGAGCGGTATCGCGATCAGGATCTGCAGCGTAAAAGAGATCGCTGACATCACAAAAGACAGCCAGACCACGTCGTGGAACTTCTCAACCACCGGAACCGTAAATTTCCAGCTGTCCCCGAAATTCCCCCGGGCAAAGTCTCCCAGCCAGGTAAAATACCCGGCAATGATACCCTTATCCAATCCGTACGATGCATTCAGCTGTGCGATCCATTCTTCATAGGGCTTCGCCCCCGGCGCGGTAGCCAGCTGCATGGCCATCGACTCCACATAGGAAGCCGGCAGGCAGCGCAGAACGGCATAGATGATCAGCGTCACGCTGAAAAGGATAAGGACTGATAACAAAATGCGCTTGATGATATAGGTACGCACAACTATCCCTCCTTCTTAAAAAAATTCCCTGCCCCAACGGAGCAGGGAATAAGTTCATGTTATTATTTCATTTCCAGATTGTATACTTCCTGCTGCCATGACAGATAAGGTGTCATGTCGGTCGGAAGCGTATCTCTGTTCACGCGCTCGGTAGAGAACATTACGCACTCGGAACGCTGGTATACAGGAAGCTCTACGCCCCAGTCCATGATGATTTCCATAGCCGCTTTGTACAGGCCCTTACGATAAGTCTGGTCTGTGGACAGACGTGCTGCCTCGATCATCTCATCCAGCTCCGCATCATTGATCTGATAGTAGTTGGTAGAACCGTCGCTGTGGTACAACTGGAACATATCCGGGTCAGTACCTGCCTGCCATGCCGCACACCACATATCTGCTACACCTGTCTGGTAAGAAGCATACAGGTCACTTGCATTCGCAAGGTCATTGACTGTCAGTGTGAGACCGATGGTGCCCAGCGCATCGCTGGCATTCTTTAAGATCAGGAAAGTAGGATGGTCACCTGCGCCGCCTGCGCCGATGTTTACCACATACTCCATCTTCGCGCCTGCGGGAGCTGCCGTAACCTTACCGTCTTCTACGGTATAACCTGCTGCCTCCAGATAGCCAAGCGCTGCTTCCAAAGCTGCCGCATATCTGTCTTCTGTGGACATGCCGTCCGTGTAGATCGGATTGCCTTCCACGTCTACGGAATAAGCCAGCTGATAACCGTCGTCCGTAACCTGAGGCGCTGCCCAGGATGTATTGGAGATCGGGTAGTTGATCACGGATGCCGTATTACCGTAGTAGGAATCGATACCCTCATCGCGGTAAGCGGAGATCACGGTCGCGATCGCCTTACGCAGGTTACGGGACTCCTCGGAAGAACCGTCCTCGCCAACCTTCACGTTGTTCGCCGCAAGACCTACATAACCGTAACCGCGGTAGTCGATCAGACGGGTAGTGATCACATCGCCGTCCAGATCCTCATTGCCGCCGTTAAGATCGGCAACCTGGTTTGCCACGTCTGTGGAATAGCTGGGATCTGTGATATCCATCGTGCCTGCCGTGATACCTGTTACCTTATCTGCCTCTGCAGACTCCATGAAGTTCAGGTGCGGGATCTTCGGTGCGCCCTTGAAGTAATCCGGGTTTGCATCCATGTAAACAACACCGTTGGAGTAATCCTTGAAGATGTACGGGCCTGCGCCTAACGGCTTTCCGGTCTTCTCCTTCACGCCGGACAGGTCACCCTTCGGGAAACCGAAGCTGTTGTTCTCATAATCATACCTGACTCTTATACTCGTCTCCGAGCCAACGAGAATCCAGAGCAGGT
>VSOD01000367.1 GCA_009774655.1 Lachnospiraceae bacterium | reverse complement strand
GCTCTGCCTTATACACATAATATTGGAATGGACAGGTCATCGGCCGCAGCGCCAACACTTCTTTGTCCTTCTCCTCGTCACCCAGCACGAACATGCCTTCCTTATAGTGATCCCAGTGTCCGGACATTTTATACAGGTCGCTCTTCGCCATCAGCGGCGTCTTCGTTCTCACATAGCCCCACTCTTTGTCCTCCAGATCCTCGATCCAGCGCTGCAGCTTCATCACCATCTTCGTGCCTCTTGGCAAAAGCAGCGGCAGTCCCTGTCCGATCACATCCACCGTGGTGAAAAGCTCCATCTCACGCCCCAGCTTGTTGTGATCCCGGCGCTTGATGTCCTCCAGATGTTCCAGATGCGCCTCCAGCTCCTCTTTTTTCTGAAAAACCGTGCCATAGATACGCTGCAGCTGCGCCTTGTTGGAATCGCCCCGCCAGTATGCCATAGAGGAAGAGATCAGCTTGTAGGCCTTGATATTCTTCGTGCTCATCAGATGCGGGCCGGCACACAGATCCACGAAGCCGCCCTGATCATAGAAAGAAATCTCCGCGTCCTCCGGCAGATCCCGGATCAATTCCACCTTGTAGGGTTCTCCCTTTTCTTCCATAAATTTGATCGCTTCCGCTCTGGGAAGGGTAAACCGCTCGATCCTGCGGCCTTCCTTGATGATCTTCTTCATCTCCGCTTCCAGCTTATCCAGATCCTCTCTGGAAAAAGGAGCCGCGTCAAAGTCATAGTAAAATCCGTCCTCGATGGCCGGCCCGATCGTCACCTTGGCCTCCGGGAAAAGCCTTTTGACCGCCTCTGCCAGAATATGCGATGTGGTATGCCGAAGCACTTTAAGCCCCTCCGGATCGCTGGCTGTCAGGATATTCAGACTGCAGTCTTTGTCGATCACGGTCCGCAGATCCTCCACGACACCGTCCACCTCACCGGCACAGGCCGCTCTGGCCAGCCCTTCCGAAATATCATGGGCGATATCATAAATGCTCATTGCCTGTGCGTACTCTTTACTGGATCCGTCTTTTAATGTAATTTTCATGATTCCCTCTCTCCTTTGCTTTTCTGGTTTTCTGTTGATCTTCCAGCTGTCACATGCTTTATATCTTTCATGTATTTTTCTTTTCCTTCTGGTGTTTCTTTTCTGCAAAACCCTTTTGTACACTCAGACCGGTCAGCAGTTGCCTACGCCGCTGTCGTCCAAAGTACCGCTGTTTCCGCAGTTATTTCCGTTATTGTTCCCATTATTGCTGAACACACTGATACCATGTGTAAAAGGCGCAGACAGTAACCCGATGCAGATTCCTGCAAGCAGCAGGATCGTCCCGATCAAAACAAAGTCCAGCCTGGTCAGTGTCAGCTCTCCTCTTGCAAGTTCAGTTGCCTTTTGTCTTACTTCCGTTGTCGTCATGCCTTGTTTCCTCCTTTTCCTTTCCAACAGGTTCTCGAAAAGTTGTTCCGCTGGTCTTCCGGTTTCTTTATAAAATGTGGAAAATAAAAATCCCCCTGCACTGCCAGTACGACAATGCAGAGGACGTATCTACTTTACGCGGTTCCACCTCGCTTGTTCCGTGCGCTGATCACGACTTACCGAAACCTCTCATTTGACTGTAACGTGAGTCAACGGGCCGGATTGGGGCCACTCGGAGTCAGTCTTCAAATGCTTCCGGCAAAGACGCTTGCAGCACAGGGCGTCTCTCTCTGTTACGTTCTACATCCTACTCTTCTCGTCAACGTGTTATGATTATTCTGTGTCTGTCTTATTCGTATTCTATGCCAGGCGACCGAAAAAGTAAAGAGTTTTCTGCTTTTTCCCCAAATATTTATAACCGTTTAAGGTTCTTCGTTCAAAAGCGTCTCCTCGATGATACGCGCCGCACAGGCTATGATGCCCGGACACGGTCTGGATGCATAGTATTCCGGCGTGCGGATGGACGGCTTCGCGCTCTCCTCCACGCCTTCCTCCAGCCCCAGAAGCTCCCTGCATACGACAGTGCCATACTCTTCCCGGAAACGGGCGCTCATCTGCCGCACCAGCGCATAAATATGCTCTTTGGCCTCTTCGTCATGCGGATCGGCATTGCCCTCTTTCAGCCCGGCCAGCATGGCCATGGATGACACTGCGCCGCACACTTCCCGCATCCTGCCCACTCCCGCACCCATAGCGCTGGACATCCGAAGCGCCGTCTCCCGATCCATGCCGAAACAGTCCGCATAAGTCGAAAAGACAGACTGGGCACAGTTATACCCTTCCGCAAAAGTCGCAGCCGCACGCTCTACACGGGATTCAAATTCCTTCTTTTCCATATATAAACCTGATCCTGTATCTGTTCTTGTCCTGCTTACTATCCAGTATTACCACATGCTTACTGATCATGCATGCCGGCTGTGTTATTCTTTGCGCATTGATCATGCACAGCAACAGTGTTATTATTTTGCATTCCTGCCGCAGCACTTCTTATACTTCTTACCGCTGCCGCAGGGACAGGGATCGTTCGGATATACCTTGGGTCCCTTGTGGATCGTGGTGGACTCCTTCTGTTCCTTATACAGAGCCTTCCTCGTATCCTCGTCAAAGATATCGTTCCACTCTTCCAGATCGTATAACCAGTCAGCACCCGCCGCTACCATATTCTTATAGAGAAGTTCTTTCTCGAAACCAAGATTTACTTTTGTATCCTCTTCCATCTCTTCGATCGGATTTGCTTCTTTCAGGCTGTCATTGATACCGTCCAGAAATCCCGTCATCGTCATGATGTCAATACCGTATTTCTCGGCAAGCTCCTTCACAGTTCCTTCCACCAGCGTGTCCGGCTCTTTCAAAAGCTGTGCATAAATTTCCTTTTCCTTCAAAAAATAATCAGACCATAATCTCTGCAGATCGCCCTTGTTCGCGGTCTCAGAATATGCCATATCACGCCATTGCTTCAATAATGCCATCGTTCCATACCACCTTTATCCTGTAATTAAATTATCGGCAAAACCACCCGCCTTTTCTGTA
This sequence comes from Lachnospiraceae bacterium, assembly GCA_009774655.1. Classification (GTDB taxonomy): domain Bacteria; phylum Bacillota; class Clostridia; order Lachnospirales; family Lachnospiraceae; genus UBA3282. The sequence continues at coordinate 1,341 of VSOD01000367.1, read as the reverse complement.
TTTACAGGCTCTTTGCCGTGTCCATTGCCTAGTATATAACATTTTAAGAAAAAAGTAAATTTATATTTCCTTAAGAATCCTTCGGAGAAGCAACACGAAAACTCTTCAAAAAAATTTATACCGCCGTGTATAAGGAAGAAAAAAGAGGGTACAATGATAATAGTCAAAAGATAAGGAAATACTTATCCTCCCCTAAGGAAGCCTCTGGGAGTGCGGAAGCCGCATTTTCAGGGGTTTCCGCTATGTTTGAAGGGCTATTTTTAGGGATTTTGGGGTGTTGCCAAGTGTTGCCAATCTGGAAGCCAGTGTTTATCAGGGTTTCCAGCTTTTTATAATTCTACATAATGTTTGCTTCATGGTCTGCAATGCCAGTGTTTCAGGCACTTTCTGCATGAAATTTTCTTTAAGCGTTTTATCGAACTTACGTTCTTTTTATGGTATTGGCAACACATTTTCTGTTGCCATCAACTCTTTTGATAACATTATGCAAACATAGCTTCCACTTGTTCACCGCCAAAGTCGAAATCATATATTTTAAAGATTTCATTCTGTATAGCCAGATTGTCTTCGTAATCGTTCTTGCACTTATAATAGGTGTTCAAGGTTGTGCTTTTATTCTTATGTCCTACATTTTTTGAAACCAATGCCAGCTTCATGCCTTTGTCCAGACAGTTTGTTACATAACTCCTTCTGCATGTATGGGAGGGCTTATATTCCACTCCCACATAATTACAGAAAGCCTTAAATGTACTGGTAACACTGCTCTCCTTTACCATCCTTCCGCTGTTTGCCGGGATGACATATTCGCTTTCAATAGATGATCCTCAGAAGCCTGCAGGCTATCACGATCAATGACTGCATCTTTTTCAATGGGTTGTCGGCCCGTGTCGTATAGTATATATGGAGTTCCCTGAATTCCTCCGCATGCCGAATTCTTCATAATGTTGGTCGATGAACCGGTAAGCCTCTAACCGATACTCTACCGCACTTCATTTCTAATCATAAATGCGGCATAGGTTTGATACCTCTTGCCGCATCTAATTTTGAACTTACTGTCCCTTTTTCCGACCTGCCTATTTAAGCTCTTTCATACAAATATATCTCTGCCTCTTCTTCAGAAAGAGCATATCTTTGCATGATCGCTTTTTTTATTTCCAGATCTCCATGGCCAAACGCTCTCAAGGTATCCACGGCCCCGTTGATACCTTCCTTGATACCTTCCTTGATGCCTTCCTTGATGCCTTCCTTGATGCCTTCCTTGATGCCTTCTTTAATACCCTCTTTCCGGCCTTCTTCCATTCCTTCTTTTTCCCTGAGCAGCAGGTGCGGCTCCATGATCTC
>VSOD01000366.1 GCA_009774655.1 Lachnospiraceae bacterium | reverse complement strand
AAGCTGCAGGACGGCATGGCTGGATATCTGAAGAAGGGAAGAGCAGTGAAATATAATAGAAATGTTTATCAGGCACTTACGATGATAACGCAGTTCGGTATTAATATGCTGGTTCCTGTTTTTCTGTGTTCTTTTGCGGGAATGTTTCTGGATCGGAAGTTCGGTACTTCTTTCTGGATGATCCTGCTGTTTTTTGTCGGTGCGCTGGCGGGATTCACGAATGTGTTCCGGTTCGCCAGGAGGATCTATGAGACGCCGGCGGTGACGCGCAGACGGCGTCAGGCGCCTGACTGCAAAACTGTTACCGGAAGCGGGGAGAGACATGAAGAAGAAGATTGACCCGACGCTGTTTGAACTGTGTCTGGGTATTGTTCTGTACGGCATTGTATTTCAGCTTGTTTTACTTCTGGCAGCGAGGAAGATATCCTACAGTGTGGGATTGTGGATCGGCGTCGCCCTGGCGGTGGCGGGCGCTGTACATATGTGGTGGTCTCTTAACAGAGGACTTGACCTGGCGGCCAAAGGCGCCGAGAAGACGGTGGGAGCCAACAGCCTGATCAGGTATTTTGTGCTGGTGGTGATCATGATCGGGCTGGTCTATACGGATTTTGCCAATCCGATCTTTGCATTCTGCGGTTATATGGGGATGAAGGTGTCGGCCTACCTGAACCCGCTGATGCATAGAATTAACATGAAGGTGTTTAAAATATAACCGTTTATCCGGAGGAGGATTTCCGGTGCGGCGGTTATTTTTAAAATATATCCAATAAATCTAGTGTAAGGGGGTGAAAGTATGGGACAGGGAATTATGTTATCTGCAAGCCAGGATATCGATTTTATGATTCACGGGGTCTTTTCCTATGAATTGTTCGGACAGACGGTATGGATAACGACCACCCATGTATGCGTATTGATTGTTATGCTTGTGATCATCGGGTTCAGTATCGCTGCAGGGCGGGCCGCGAAACATGCATCTGATGTTCCGGGTACTTTCCAGAATATTGCAGAGATGGTAGTGGAGATGCTTGACAAGATGATCGGCGGCGTTATGGGGAAGTTCAGCCCCAGATTCCGCAACTACATCGGCACGATCTTCATTTTTATTCTGCTCAGTAATATTTCCGGATTATTCGGTCTGCGTCCGCCCACGGCTGACTATGGTGTGACGCTGGCGCTCGGTATCATGACATTTACGCTGATTCACTTTAACAAGTTTAAGCACCAGAAGGTCAAAGGCGTCCTCGCAGGTTTATGCGATCCGTGGCCGATCTGGGCGCCGATCAATGTGATCGGTGATGTGGCTGTGCCGATATCGTTGTCCTTGCGTTTGTTTGCAAACGTACTGTCCGGCACGGTTATGCTGGCGCTCGTCTACGGTCTGCTCTCGAAGATCGCGATCGTATGGCCCGCGGCGCTGCATGTTTATTTTGACCTGTTTTCCGGAGCGATCCAGACATATGTGTTCTGTATGCTGACTATGACATACATTACAGATGCCTGCACCACGGAATAGCGGGGAGTTAAATTATAAGACCAATTTTAAGGAGGAAAACAAAAATGGGAGAATTTAACACAAACTTTATTTTAGGATGTTCGGCAATCGGCGCAGGTCTTGCGGTTATAGCAGGTATCGGACCTGGTGTCGGCCAGGGTATCGCAGCCGGTCACGCTGCAGCGGCAGTGGGAAGAAATCCGGGCGCAAAGTCAGACGTTACATCCACCATGCTTCTGGGCCAGGCCGTTGCAGAGACGACCGGTCTGTACGGTCTGTTGATCGCGATGCTGCTCCTGTTCGTAAAACCTTTAGTACCTTAAGACGGAAAGCATAACATCACAGAAAGGAGGTACGAGGGTTTGAATATATTAGCTACACAGATGGTGATGGCGGCTGCCCAGATGGAGCCCAGGCTTTTTGATCTGGATATGCAGCTGCTGAGCGATGCTGTATTGATGATCATCGCTGTGTTTGCGTTATTTTTGATCGCGTCCAATGCTCTGTTCAATCCGGTGCGGAATATGATGCAGAGCAGACAGGACAGGATCAAGAGCGAACTTGACACAGCCGCTGCTGATATGGCGCAGGCGAAGGCTCTGAAAGAAGAGTATGAGACGAAGCTGCGCGAGATCAATAAAGAAGCGGAAGAGATTCTTGGTGAGGCACGCAAAAAAGCGCTTGCGAACGAGAACAAGATCGTTTCGGAAGCGAAGGAAGAAGCTGCCCGGATCATCGAGAGAGCCGGCGTGGAAGCTGAACTGGAGAGAAATAAAGCTGCAGATGAAGTGAAGCGCGAGATGGTAGTACTGGCATCCCTGATGGCAGGCAAGGTTGTGAATGCAGCCATTGATACGACTGTTCAGGACACTTTGATCGAAGAGACTTTGAAAGAAATGGGTGAGAGCACATGGCTAAGCTAATTTCGAAGACATATGGTGATGCACTCTTTGAACTTGCCGTTGAGGAAGACAAGGTAGATGCATTATTGGAAGAAATAGGGCAGCTTCAGCAGGTGCTCTCTGAGAACGGGGAATTTGGCCGGTTGATGAATCATCCCAAGATCATCAAAGAGGAGAAGATTCAGGTCGCCAAAAACGTGTTCGGAGGCAGATTGTCAGATGAGCTGCTGGGATTTCTGATCATCATCATTTCCAAGGACCGTTACAGGGATATTGATGCGATTCTCGATTATTTTGTCGCGGAAGTAAAGCAGTATAAGGGAATCGGAGTGGCCACTGTGACCACGGCCGTACCTCTGCGGGAAGAGCAGTGCAGGAAGATCGAGCGCAGACTGCTTGATACAACATCCTACACGAAGATGGAAATGAATTATCTGCTGGATAAGTCTCTGATCGGCGGTATGGTGATCCGTATCGGTGACAGAGTGGTAGACAGCAGTATCAGTACAAAATTAAACGAACTGCAGAAGGAATTGCTGAAAGTTCAGTTATAAACCAAAATCTAGAAGAAAGGTGCGTATGATCCATGAATTTAAGACCAGAAGAGATCAGTTCAGTCATAAAGGATCAAATCAAGAGATATGCCGCAGACCTGGAAGTATCCGATGTGGGTACTGTTATTCAGGTTGCCGACGGTATCGCTCGTGTGCACGGACTTGAGAATGCCATGCAGGGAGAGCTGTTGGAGTTCCCCGGCGAGGTTTACGGTATGGTACTTAACCTGGAAGAAGATAATGTTGGTGCGGTTCTTCTCGGAAGCCAGCACAACATCAATGAGGGGGATATCGTAAAGACTACAGGACGAGTGGTTGAGGTGCCTGTAGGTGACTGCATGCTCGGGCGTGTTGTGAATGCCCTTGGACAGCCGATTGACGGCAAAGGGCCGATCCAGACTGATAAATATCGTAAAATTGAGAGAGTTGCATCCGGCGTTATCACAAGAAAATCCGTAGATACACCGCTGCAGACAGGTATCAAGGCTATTGACGCCATGGTGCCGATCGGAAGAGGACAGCGTGAGCTGATCATCGGCGACAGACAGACCGGTAAGACGGCGATCGCTATTGATACCATTATCAATCAGAAAGGGCAGGGCGTGAAATGTATCTATGTTGCCATAGGACAGAAGGCGTCCACGGTTGCTTCTATTGTTAAGACTTTGACGGAGTACGGCGCGATGGGCTACACCACTGTAGTTGCCGCTACGGCCAGTGAGCTTGCACCGCTGCAGTACATAGCTCCTTATTCGGGCTGTGCCATCGGTGAAGAGTGGATGGAGAACGGCGAGGATGTGCTGGTGGTATATGACGATCTGAGCAAACATGCCGCTGCTTACCGTACACTTTCCCTGCTGCTCAAGAGACCGCCGGGACGTGAGGCATATCCTGGTGACGTATTCTATCTGCATTCCAGACTGCTGGAGCGTGCAGCGAGAATGAACGAAGAGTACGGCGGCGGTTCCCTGACGGCGCTTCCCATTATCGAGACGCAGGCAGGCGACGTTTCAGCCTATATTCCGACCAACGTTATCTCTATTACCGATGGACAGATCTATCTGGAAACTGAAATGTTCAACTCCGGTTTCAGACCGGCAGTTAACGCGGGTCTTTCCGTGTCCCGTGTAGGCGGATCCGCACAGATCAAGGCGATGAAGAAGATCGCGGCGCCGATCCGTACAGAGCTTGCACAGTACCGTGAGCTGGCAGCATTCTCACAGTTCGGTTCCGAATTGGATGCCGATACGAAGGAGAAGCTGGCACAGGGTGAGCGGATCAAGGAAGTATTGAAGCAGGCGCAGTATCAGCCCATGCCGGTACAGTATCAGGTTATCATCATTTACGTGGTGACGAACAAGTACCTGATCGATGTTCCGGTAGAGGATGTT
>VSOD01000365.1 GCA_009774655.1 Lachnospiraceae bacterium | reverse complement strand
TATCCTGTCATTGTGGCAGCGACAAAGGGCGACCCGGACGCTATGAAGATTGTCTTGCAGCATTTCAGCGGCTACATTGATGAGGTCAGCGAGTACTTTCCTGAATTACTGGAAAGTGACATAAAAGAAATTGAATCAGAGGTCATGCAGTTAGCATAATCAATCATATCAATCAAAATCAAATATAGTAACAGCATTAGAGCATATAGGAACTGAAATCTATATGCTCTATTTTTTGGCCATTAAGGGAGAAATAATGAACGACAAACACTGCATGTTGCCTTCTTCGCTTTTATACCGATACTGAAATACTTGTACTTATACTCTGTTCCGCGGAAACCGGCTCTCCTGTTTTTGTATAGGTTACGGGTTCTCTTACGGCATCTGTCTTTGTTTCGGCAGAAACCGTATCGTCCAGACCTGTGCTGTCTTTTAACAGCACTTTACCTTCCTCACTGATTATAACAGTATCTGTGTTAGCATCACCGTTCCTGTTTTCTTCAATCTTCTTTTCCAGTTTTTCGCGTTCATCCCTGCACTTCTGGATAGCCTCCTCACGCTGCTCCTTTGCAATTTTGCGGGTCTCCTCCGTATCCTTCTTCATGCCCTCGTCGGCTTCCTCCTTATATTCCTCCGCTCTGTCAGAACATTCGTTGGCATACCCCATTGCCCTCTCCATTGTATCCAAATCGCCTTTTCGTCTTGCCTCCTTGTAAACGCGCATAGGTGTATTCATCATGTTCATATTTGTCCTCGCGCCTATGAGTCCTTCCATTGTCTTTGTATGCATAATACCATCCTCCTTATGGCCATTTTTTAGGAGCATAAAACCCCTCACTTCTCTTTTCGGCGGTGAAAATATACGATATTAGATTTTTGATTCAAACAGCCGTTTTGATGTCATGTGCGGCATCATTCAGCGGAGTGAAACATGCAGTAACAGAAGAAAGTATGACTTGCCATTTGACAGAAAACGATTTACAATTATAATAATTCTAAAAAAGGACAGAGATATGACAAAATACGCGGAAAGGATCTTAAATATCATAAACGAATCTTCTGAGCATATGACGGCAGAACAGATCTTCCTTATCTTAAAAAAGAAGGAGCCGAAGGTCGTGCTGGCAACAGTCTATAATAATCTGAATATGCTGTGCGATAAGGAGCTGATCAGAAAGATCTCACTGGAAGGTTCACCGGATCGTTATGACAGGAAACGGCGTCATGATCATCTGGTGTGCAGAAAGTGCGGCAGATTGTCGGACATGGTGTTCGAAGATCTGACGGGAACGCTGGCGGCACAGTTTGGCGGGGAGATTTTGTATTATGATCTTAAGGTGTTCTATCTTTGTCCGGAATGTCGGCAGCAGGAAACGGAAGATACATAAGAGGAGGGTATGGCAATGGTATTTAAATGCAGTGTGTGCGGGTATGTGTATGATGAGGAGGCGGGGAAAGCCTTTTTCCGAATTGACGGAATGTCCCATGTGCAAACAGCCGGCAGAGAAGTTTGAGCCGGTGTTGCCTGACGGAGCGGATCAGGCGGCAGGGGTAACGGAAGCGGCGGTGGATGGGAATGCGCCGGCAGGAACGATTTCCGGGGAAGGCGTGGATCTGCATTATCCGAAGGAGACGCGCAAGACGGACAGTAATTACCGTTACATGAAGGAAATTCATGAGATGGCGGTCACGGGCAGATCCGCCATCGAGGCGATGGGAACACAGATGAAGATGCCCGGCTGGGACGATATTCTGGTGCTGGGCGCACAGTTGAATCCGCCGCCGCTTGAGGAACATGCGGACGTGTCCCTGCAGACGGTGATCGGCAAACATGCGAAGAAACCGATGGTACTTGATATGCCGGTGTACATTTCCCATATGTCTTTCGGGGCGCTTTCGCGGGAGACGAAGATCGCACTTGCGAAGGGCAGCGCCATGGCAGGGACGGCAATGTGCAGCGGCGAGGGCGGCATCCTGCCGGAGGAAAAAGCGGCGGCCCACAAGTATATATTTGAGTATGTTCCCAATTTATACAGTGTGACGACGGAAAACCTGACGACTTCGGATGCGATTGAGATCAAGATCGGACAAGGTACAAAACCGGGTATGGGCGGTCATCTGCCGGGCAGCAAGGTAACGCCGGAGATCGCGGCTATCCGCAATAAACCGTTGGGTGAGGACGTGATCAGTCCGTCCAAGTTCCCGGGTATCGACACGAAGGAAGATTTAAGGACACTGGTGAAGAATCTGCGTGACTGCAGCGGCGGCAGGCCGATCGGGATTAAGATCGCGGCCGGAAAGATCGAGAAGGATCTGGCGTACTGCGTCTATGCGGAGCCGGATTTCATCACCATCGACGGCAGAGGCGGAGCGACTGGTGCTTCTCCTGCGATCATCAGGGATTCCACGAGTGTGCCCACCATCTATGCGCTTTACCGGGCGAGGAAATATCTGGACAGCGTACAGGCGGATATCGACCTTGTGATCACCGGAGGACTGCGGGTTTCCTCGGACTTTGCCAAAGCTGTTGCCATGGGAGCGGATGCGGTGGCTATCGCTTCGGCGGCGATGGTGGCGGCAGCCTGCCAGCAGTACCGTATCTGCGGTACGGGTATGTGTCCGGTGGGCGTGGCGACCCAGGATCCGGAGCTGCGGAAACGGCTGCACGAAGAGGCGGCAGCAAAACGCGTAGCGAACTTTTTGAACTGCTCTGCACAGGAGCTGCGGACCTTCGCGAGAATCACCGGACATGAGGATATTCATGAATTATCGGTGGAAGATCTGTGTACCATCAGCAGGGAGATTTCGGAATATACGAATATTGCCCATGCGTAAGTCGGGCAGGTTTGGACAGGAATGGTGATTCCCGCGCGCGATAAGCCAGCCGGATGTGATGACGCATCTGTGCGGCGAATGGCGCAGGATCAGATACAGGATACAGTAACGAAAGAAAAGGAGAACAGTAACATGAACAAGTATGCAGGAACACAGACAGAGAAAAACCTTCAGGCGGCATTTGCCGGAGAGTCACAGGCCAGAAATAAGTACACTTATTTCGCATCCGTGGCGAAGAAAGAGGGCTATGAGCAGATTTCCTCTTTATTTTTAAAAACCGCAGACAACGAGAAAGAACATGCGAAGATGTGGTGCAGGGAGCTGAGCGGGATCGGCGACACGAAGGCGAACCTGGCAGCGGCGGCAGACGGCGAGAATTTCGAGTGGACGGATATGTATGAGAACTTTGCCAAAACTGCCGAGGAGGAAGGCTTTAAAGAGCTGGCGGAGAAGTTCCGACTGGTAGGCGCGATTGAGAAGCACCATGAGGAGAGATATCGCGCACTCCTGAAGAATATCGAGACGGCGGAGGTATTCGCGAAGAGTGAAGTGAAGGTATGGGAGTGCCGTAACTGCGGTCACATCGTAGTAGGCACGAATGCGCCGGAAGTGTGCCCGACCTGCAATCATCCGCAGAGTTATTTTGAAGTAAGCGCACAGAATTATTGATCGGACGGTTGTAAAAGAGACCGCCGTTCTGGCCAGGGGATGGTCAGGCGGCGGTCTCTCTGTGTTTTCAGGGGTTATACACTAAAGTTTGCGGGGCGTCTCGCCTTCGTCGATCAGGCGTTCAGGATCGAAAGAGACGCGGGATGTACCATAAGAAGCGCAGGTATTTTCACCGCCGAGGAACGGTACTTTTTCAATGACTGCCGTTCCATCCAGAATTGTTTCCATAATGTGAATGCAGTCATCCAGGGTACTTTCCGGCAGGGAAAGACAGGTGGGAATCCCGGCATAACCAATATGGCCGTTGTACATCTGCTGATAGCGTCCATCATAAGTCTTGAGATAATCCAGTCCGCGCAGAGCTGTGTTTACACTGGTTCCCATCACCAGCAGGTTGCAGTTACAGGCGTCACCGCTGAACATGATCTGCGTCTTTTCATCCAAAAAACAGATGCCACCTTTGGTATGGCCAGGAACTTCGATGGCCAGAACACTGCGGTTTCCGAGCTCAAAACGGTCTCCGTCATGAATACCGATCATGTTCGGCAGTTTTGTGGGTTTCTGCACATTATCACGGGTATAGTCGTAAACGTCATAGCCGCCCATATTGCCCAGAGTATCGAGATAATTGCGCAGCTCTTCCGTATCTATACCGGCAGCCATCTCAAAATCGCCCTCCCCGAGATAGACCTCATCGAAAGCGCCGATGCCGCCGGCATGATCCAGATGGCCATGAGTCAATACAACGCGGTAACTCTTCTCCGTCAACCTGGCAACCAGACCTTTTAGATCACAGGCGCCGCAGCCGGTGTCGATCAGCAGGGCACTTTCATCGC
>VSOD01000364.1 GCA_009774655.1 Lachnospiraceae bacterium | reverse complement strand
AGCCACTATATCCTTCCTTTTCCTTCTCAGAGAACCCGAAGGGCTGAACCTGAATCAGTATTCAGGGGTAATGCCCGTCCGGTACAGTCCATCAGACGGCGGCGTGCGAGACGCAGGAGAGAATTTCTGTGCAAGGCGGTCATTGTGTTGTTTGCGGTGGCATGTCTGGCAATGATCTACATGATCACCGGCCGGATTTATCAGATGGTGCACAGGAATACAGAGGAGAAACCGCTTCCGGTGATGACAGAGCAGTCGTTTGACGATATGGAAATCGCGGATGAAGGAATAGCGCCGCCGGAGATTATACAGGACTTTCTGGAGATCAATGAGTATTCCAGACCGGGAGACAAGCTGGACACGATCAATAGTATCTTCGTGCACTATACGGCGAATCCCGGCACCTCTGCGGCACAGAACCGGAGTTATTTCGCGAATCTGGCGGAGACACACGAGCGGTCGGCCAGTGCCCATCTGATCATTGGCTATGAAGGGGAGCTGATACAGTGCATACCCTTTGACGAACAGGCTTATGCAGTGATGACGCGCAATGAAGATTCCCTGTCGATCGAGTGCTGCTATTTGTCAGACGACGGTTCTTTTACGCAGGAAACCTATGATACACTGATACATACACTGGCATGGCTGATCGATAAGTATGATCTGACGACGGCGGATATTTTGCGGCATTACGACTGCGGCGGAAAGCTCTGCCCCCTGTACTATGCGGAAAATGAAGGCGCGTGGGATCGCCTGCGGCAGGATGTAGAGATGTATCTGGCACAATCCGGACAGTGAACTTATACTTCCACTGCGCAAACCCGGACCGGAAATATCTTCAATCGCAAATCGAATATAAGCCAACCCGGTTCCATGCATTGTATTTTCCTGTGTCTCCGGAATGTTCATCAAATACTCTGTATGGAACCGATCTGCATGTTCATAGACGACTCTTTTTCATTCCTCACTCTATATACAAAATGTCAAAAACTCTTGACACTTTCATTTCTTTACTATATGATGAAAATGTCAAGAGTTTTTGACATTCAAAATATAAAAGATATGGTGGATGACATGGAAAATTCAATAAGACACAGACGAAAAGAATTGGGATTATCCCAGGAAGAATTAGCAAAAAAATGTGGAGTTTCACGACAAACAGTAAATGCCATTGAAAACGATAAATATGACCCTACTTTAGCATTAGCGTTCAATTTGGCAAGAGAATTAAAAACAACCGTTGATGAACTTTTCAAGCCATAATTGCACAGGAAAAAACGGGGCATTTCAGAAAGACGGGAGCAAAAGCTGTGTGAGGAAAACCGCATACCGGGTGCGGCAAAGTTCAGTCGTTTGCGGCTAATCCCAAAGGACGCAGAGAAGCCGGCAGACAAACGGCGTAAATTTAATGGAAAGGAACGATTTCATGGCGAATATTTTAATTGTAGAAGATGAAAAAAATATGCAGGATATTATTGTCGAGTATGTCAAAAAAGGCGGACATAACTGCTTTACCGCTGACGACGGAATAGATGCTTTAATGATATTAAAAAGCAATCCAATGGACTTAATGATACTGGATATTATGATGCCCCACATGGACGGGTTTACTGTTTGTAAAATGGCACGGGAAATGAGTAATATGCCTATTATCATGTTGACAGCGAAAGGCGAAGAAGGCGACAAATTAAAAGGGTATGAATATGGTGCTGACGATTATACGACTAAACCTTTTAGCCCAAAAGTTTTATTGGCTAAAGTTAATGCGCTTCTCCGGCGTTCTTCCTCTGAACCATTAGAACTATTGAGTATAGGAAAAATTTCAGTTATGCCGTCCTCACATAAAGTATTTTTAGATGGGCAGGAAATCAGCCTTACTCACAAGGAATACGAACTGCTTTATTTTTTTATGATGAACCCCGGGCAGATTTTTACCCGTGAACAGTTGCTGAACAGGATTTGGGGATATGATTTTGAGGGAACTACCCGCACTGTAGATACCCATATCAAAACATTGCGGCAAAAACTGGGAGGCGAAGGAAAGCATATTGTAACGCTTATCCGCTCCGGCTATAAATTAGAGGTGACAGTATGAAAAGCAATGATACTTTCAGTGTTCATTCAATACGGAAAAAAATACTTTTAGCATCTAAAGTTATAGGAGCTGTTCTCATTATTTCGTATATACTTTCGACTAAATTACCGTTTTCGCCAAATATTTCACTTCCTATTTGGACTGTTTTTGTGGTGCTGTTAATTTTTACTGTTGATTTTTTAATGAGCTGCTTTATTTCCAAACCTATTGCCAAATTAGAACAGGCAGCAAAGAGAATGGCTGATTTAGATTTTTCTTCGACCTGTGATGTTATGACAAATGATGAATTTGGACGGCTTTCTAAAAATCTTAATATCATGGCTGAAAATTTAAAAAAAGCCCTTATAAAGTTAGAGAGGGCAAATAGCCGGCTTGAAAAAGATGTCGAACAGGAACGCATACTGTTAGCAGAGCGTAAAGAATTAGTAGACAGTTTATCCCATGAAATGAAAACCCCTTTGGGGATCATAAGAGCTTATGCGGAGGGTTATCAAGACGAAGAAGATGAAATAAAAAAGCAAAGATATGCAGAAATAATCATATCGGAAACAGAACGAATGAATAATCTGATTACTACTCTGTTAGATTTGTCTGCATTAGAAACCGGAGCTGTTCAGCTTTCCCCCGAACGCTTTGACTTTGTTGAACTTTTAGAAACAGTCGCCGGACGGCTATTGATTGATACGCCGGATGTTAATTTTGAATTGCAATATGAACTTCCCGACATAAAAGTGTTTGTTCATACAGACAGACTGCGAATGGAGCAGGTCTTAAACAATCTCATTATCAATGCGAAAAAAAATGTACAACCGGGAGGTATTTTGAAATTATGTCTTATGGATGAAAACGGAGAACTGCATTTTTCCGTATATAATCAAGGGTGTCTTATCCCAAAAGAAAACATAAAGAAGATATGGGAGAAATTTTATCGTGATAATCGTTCAGCGTACAGAGGTTCCGGGCTGGGACTGGCGATTGTTGCGCAAGTTCTGTCTATGCAGAAATTGAATTATGGTGTAAAAAATCTCGCAGATGGTGTTCAGTTTTATTTTTCTATTCCTACAGTTAAATAAAACGTCATTCTCATTTTTTGTGGTTCTGCTTTCTATAATTGAGAGCGGAGCCATTTTTATAGTTAACGACATTAGGAATTTCGTTTACTATATTTCACATCAACTTCACATCAATCTCACACCAACTTCACTTCATTTTCTTACAGTCATATCACAAAAGGGCAGGAACCCAAAACAAAGGAGGACAATTTATGACATTTTTAGATTTGGAATGGTATTGGTGGCTGCTGATTGTGGTAGTGGCGATAATCGCTGTCCCTTTCAAAATCAAGTTTATGAAATGGTGGAGCATGCGCCAACAGGAAAAGAAAAATAAGCAACAGGGAAGATGGGGGGATGATGAATGATTGAAGTCAAAAATCTGACGTTTTCTTATGGAAAGGATAAGCAGGCCCTGCACGGCTTGGATTTTACGGTAGGGGACGGTGAAATTTTTGGATTTTTAGGACCCAATGGTTCCGGTAAATCTACAACGCAGAAAATCCTTACAGGAATTTTGAAAGGACACGGCGGTAAAGTATCACTATTTGGAAAAGATATTGCTACAGCGCATACACGGGACTTTTTTCAAAAAATAGGTGTTTTATTTGAGTTTCCTTATCTCTATTCAAATTTGAGCGCTGTTGACAACCTCAAATATTTTTCCTCGTTTTATCCTGCAGAGCAATTACGGGATATTGAAGAATTACTGGAAGCGTTGGAATTTAAGCGTGATTTTCTTAGAAAACCAGTTTCTTCTTACTCGAAAGGTATGCGGCAGCGCGTAAGTATGGCAAGAGTGCTTATAAGCAATCCTAAACTGTTGTTTTTGGACGAACCGACCAGCGGACTTGACCCGTCCGGCGCAGTTTTGTTCCGCAGGATGATAGAGGAAGAACGCAGGAAAGGTACTACGGTATTTTTAACCACACATAATATGCTGGATGCCGATTTGTTATGTGACAGGGTAGCTTTTATTACAAATGGGAAGATTGCAGCATTAGACACTCCGAAAAAGCTGAAAGAGAAAAACAGCAATCAACGTGTTAAAATCTGCTACCTGTATCAGGATAAACGGGAAGAAAAAACAATCGAAGCCCAGGAATTAGAAGCCGGTATTCCCTTTCCCCATGATGAGATTATCAGCGTCCATTCGGAAGAACCGACTTTAGAGGATATGTTTATTCAATATACGGGGAGGGGGCTGTCTTAATG
>VSOD01000363.1 GCA_009774655.1 Lachnospiraceae bacterium | reverse complement strand
TTTCTCTATCTATTTCTTTGCTAAAAACATCTTTTTACAAACCTATTCCCGCCATTCTTACGAAAGCGGCTTTTCGCCTGATAAGTTCCGACTGTTTTTCTTTTGCAAGAAATGAAGCTGCTGATAGAACATGGATTTTATTCTAATACAATCCGTTATATTTGGGCAACGGATAATCCATATCATAATTTCGGCACAAATCAATAAAGGCTTTCGCTGATGAAGTAAGAAATTTTTCTTTATGATAGACGATATGGAACTTTCGTTTGAAACTAAGTCCTTTTACACGGACAGCAACAACAAGTCCACGTTCTATTGGCCCGATTACCATACGATGTGGCAATACGGCAATTCCAAGCCCATTGATAACGGCATTTACTAAAGCTGTAGTACTCATAGCTTCCTAGATAGGGGAAACAGAAAATCCCGCAGCTTCAACTACCCGTTCAAAGGTTTCGCGTGTGCCGCTTCCATGCTCTCGAAGAAGAAAATTTTGTTGACGAAATTCTTCAACAGAAAGCAACTGTCCCGGATAGAAGCCACTGTTTGCAGGGCAGATAACAGTCAGACTGTCTTCCATATATTCCTCTGAAACAAAAGTCGGTGTATGGGAAATACCCTCAATCAGTATAAAATCCAGTTCATTGTTCCATATTTTCTGTTCTAACTGTTCTGATGGACTGATAGTTACTTTTATCTCTGTACCGGGATAACGATTATAAAATGCTTTCACATAGTAGGGAAGAAACTGTGAACCAATAGTTATGCTTGCCCCGATTCTTATCACGCCAAAAGAATCCCAGTCTTTCATTCCTTTTTCCATATCGTCAAACATAGAGACGATATGGACAGAATACTCACAAAACCGTTGCCCTGCTTCTGTGATTTTAAGCCTTTTTCCGATTCTGTCAAATAGAGCTACGCCATAATACTGCTCTAATTCCTTGATGGCAAGACTTACTGCGGGCTGTGTCATGTGGAGTTCTTCGGCAGCCTTTGTTGTATTGAAATTATTTTTGCAAACCAATAAGAATATTTTTAAGTGCCGTATTGTCATATTTTATCCCGCCCTTATATCAATTCACTTATTATATAAATAAAATTGTATTATTTCATTTATCAAAAAGCAAGTGTTATACTTATGTGCATAAGGAGGAAAGCACATTGAAACAAAATACATTTACAAAGCTATTTTTATCTGCTTTTCAGTTAAGTGCCTGTACGTTCGGTGGTGGATTTGTAATTATACCTTTAATGCAAAAAAAATTTGTTGATGAGCTGCATTGGATAGAAGAACAGGAAATGATGGACTTGACAGCAATCGCACAATCCTCACCCGGTGCAATCGCTGTCAATGCGTCTATTCTTGTAGGGTATCATGTGGCAGGGGTGTTTGGGGCTTTGATAACGGTATTGGGAACGGTGCTGCCGCCACTCATCATCATCTCTATAATTTCTTTTTTCTATACTGCATTTCGTGATAATGTAATTGTCAACATGGCTATGACAGGTATGCTTGCAGGAGTAGCTGCTGTGATTTGTGATGTAGTAATCACAATGGGAAAAAGCATTTTCCAAAAAAAACGGGTTCTGCCGATTATTGTTTTGTCTGCATCTTTTGTTGCTGTCCGTTTCATGAAAGTCAACATTATACTGATTATTCTAATCTGTGCCATAATCGGTGCAGTTGATACTTTGTATCTTGGCAGGAAAGGGAGGCAGGCATGATTTATTTGGAACTGTTATGGAGTTTCTTCCAAATCGGGTTGTTTAGTATCGGCGGTGGTTATGCTGCCATGCCGCTGATTCAAAATCAAGTTGTTGATGTTCACCCTTGGTTGACTATGACCCAATTTGCAGATATTATGACGATTGCGGAAATGACACCGGGGCCGATTGCCATCAATTCAGCAACCTTTGTAGGGATTCAGATTGCAGGAATTCCGGGAGCAATTATTGCCACCGTAGGCTGTATTCTCCCCTCTTGTGTGATTGTAATAACACTTGCCTGTATTTATTACCGTTTTCGTGGATTGAAAATGGTACAGGGGGTGCTTGCAGGTCTTCGCCCTGCTGTTGTAGCCATGATTGCATCTGCTGGCATTACCTTAGTAATCATGGCTTTTTACGGAGAAAGAACCCTGCCGGTTGATTTGAGTGGAATCAACATAATTTCCGTAATAATTTTTGCCGCTGGCTTTTTGGTTTTAAGGAAATGGAAAGTAAATCCAATTTATGTGATGTTGGGAGCAGGTGCCGCCGGAGTATTGCTGTATTCCATTGTTTGATACGAGGAGATATGACATGACATACATAATGAGAGCAGGAACTTTATACTTCAATGATATAGTATCAGCACGAATAAAAGGTGCTTTTACAGGTTCAGAAAAAAAGATATATTCTGCAAATGATTCAATACTTATGTACACGGATATAGCAAACTTAGAGGTTCCACCAAATGAAGCGGGGAATGTCCGTTATCGTCAATATATCTTATTTGACGGTAACGGTAATAAATGTGCAGTCGCAAATCCAGACTATGCAGAGGGTGATGACCCAACTGTAGTTGGCTGGCCTTTATGCCGTATGCCGAGAGTAGACCATGCAAAGGTTGTGTTTGATAAAAACGAATATTTGCTGGTAATGCAGAACAACCAGAATTATTTATTATCCGATAAATCAGGCAAATCAGTTATGCAAATTTTCCACCGGGGAACAGTCGGCGGCTGGAACATAGAAGCTATGGACGATTTTGCCCCGGAAATAATATGCGGTATTTTTGTATTCTGCAAGTATATTGAAAAGGAAAATGAATTTTTAGTTGTATGAAAGAGTTGAATTAGTTGCAACCATATATGATAGAAAATCTATTCGGAATAGAGGGCTGGAATATTAGTTGCAATTATCTGTGCCCGTGCATATTATGTGATTTTTGAATGGGAAAAAAACGAGGCTTCAAAAGAAGTCTCGATTAGTTAATCAGTTTATACTTTGAGGTTACAACCTAAATTTTCTTCTATGTCGTGTGAATAGGGAATATTATATAGTTTAACCAGCATATCTGCCATATGATTACCTCCCAGGATACCGGTTGTAATTTGTGTTTCCCAGAAAACGGAGGTAATTAGTCAACCTTATGAAAGCGTACTGTCTGTTCTTTCATAGATATTTTCCCGACCTGATAACCATAATCCGTCAATTCCTTCTTGTATTTCAAAAATGAGTGATCAATCGGTATCCCCGCAATCTCCTGAATCTCCTCAAAGGTCAACTGAAATGATTCCTTTTCGCTTTTCTGAACATATTCCCATAACGCGTTGTATTTACTCATTACCGTTCTCCTCTCTAATGATTACAAAAATCCAAAACTTTCTGAATCTATGTCACGCTTTACAAAACCTGAAAAAACACGGTTAACTGCTATGCCAAAGAAATAGCCTCTCTTGTTAATGGAAATCGCTTCCTCTTTTTCAATCATCCCTAATCGCAGACAGAATACTTGTTTTCTTTAGTTCTGACCTGGCATATGCAGAAAAAGTCAAATATATGACCACCAATACAGCCGCCAGGGCCAACAAAAATATCCATGGCAGTTTCAGAGTAATGCAGTGGTTCATCATATTCAGCTGTCTGCATACAATGACGCTTAAAATGCTACCGCAAATAAGGGATATTGTCAACGAACCGCCAAGATAGATCCCAATTTCTCTGTCCAGCATTTTACTTAGCTGGTTCTTCGTTGTTCCCACAACCTCAAACAGGCCAAATTCACATTTTCTGCTCTGGAAATCAACCAGAAACATGTTCATCAGGCTGATACTTCCAAAGATAAATAAAATAGCTGAAATCATATACATCGCCCTGATTGACGAATGATATCTGTACTGAATGTTGGCAATCGTCTGCTCAACCGCATTTACCTCTATTGTCCCGTTCCTGTCCGCTATCTCGCGGACTGCATCCAGAACCGCCATCAACACAGCCAGAACCGGGACCGGAATGAGAATCCCCGAATTTATTGCCCCCGACATAACCGCAAAATATTCTGTAAGGTTGATCTGTTCTTTTACAATGCCCGTTTCCTGTATGACCTCTTCGGCAAAATCAAGAATCGCTCCTGAGCTTATGGCTTGCTGGCAGCATTTCGTCAGAAAGCTTTCCTAAATCACGTCGCGCCTGTCTTCCTCCTCCAACAATTCTGCCATCCTCAATTCGGACTATGCGGTCAGCAAGCTGGGCAATCTCGTTATTATGGGTAATCATGACAATGGTCTGGTTAAACTCCATACTGGTATGCTTTAAAAGCCCCAGCACATCGGCGCTGGTCTTGGAATCCAGATTTCCGGTGGGCTCATCAGCCAGGATGATGGCCGGTTTGGTGATGAGCGCCCGGGCAATGGCGA
>VSOD01000362.1 GCA_009774655.1 Lachnospiraceae bacterium | reverse complement strand
ATCAAGGGAATTGCGGCGCTTGTAGGCGGGGGCGGCGGCGGGCTGCCGAATATGGCACAGGCCGGCGGCAGGAATCCGGCAGGGATCGACGCGGCGATCGCAGAGAGTGCGAAGGTGCTGGAAGGTCAGATCGCATAAGAAAAATCACGGCATAGCATATTTTACAAAAATAATAGTTGACTGGTAACCAAATTGTGGTATAATTTTAAGTGTGTGAGAACACGTAAATAACCCAATCAGTCGAAATACTCTGGGACTGAAGGGAGGTCAGGTGCGGGAATGTCGAACGTAATCGTAAAAGAGAACGAAACATTGGACAGTGCATTGCGTCGTTTCAAGAGAAGCTGTGCAAAGGCTGGTATCCAGCAGGAGATTCGTAAGAGAGAGCATTACGAGAAGCCGAGCGTAAGACGCAAGAAGAAGTCCGAAGCAGCAAGAAAGCGCAAATACAATTAAACCATGAGACAGGCCCGGAAGTGATTCCGGGCCTGTTTTTAGGTCTGTACCGCCGCAGAAGGCAGTCTGTTTACGGACGGACTGCTTTTTTCATGGGAGATATCGGCATATCTGTTGTCCCACGACAATATGTATAATACAGAATAGTGTATTGGGAGTGACAGCGTTGAGAAGAATAAGAAAACGGATCGCAGCATGGTTTCTACTGGGGGGTCTCCTGCTGCATACAGGGTTCCTGCATCTGTCGATGACGGTGCAGGCAGCGCCGGAGGTGGACACACCGTCTTATGTGGTGATGGAGGCATCTACCGGACAGGTGATCTGTGAGCAGGATGCGGATACGAGAAGGAGTCCGGCAAGCATTACCAAGATCATGACATTACTGATCATTTTTGAGCACATAAAGAGCGGAAGGATACATTTGGACGACCAGGTCATAACGAGTGCCTATGCAAAGTCCATGGGCGGCTCGCAGGTCTTTCTGGAGGAGGGAGAGATGCAGACGTTGGACACGATGATCAAGTGTATCACCGTGTCGTCGGGAAATGACGCCAGTGTGGCGGTGGCGGAGTACATAGCGGGCAGTGAAGGGGAGTTCGTCAAGCTGATGAATGAGAAGGCCGAAGCGCTGGGGATGCAGAATACTCATTTTGAGGATTGCTGCGGTCTGACGGATTCAGACGGACATTATTCTTCGGCCAGGGATGTGGCCATTATGTCCCGGGAACTGATCACGAAATATCCGGAGGTGTTTGAATATACGAAGATCTGGATGGAGGATATCGAGCATAAGACGGCGCAGGGCACTTCGTCTTTTACCCTCTCCAGTACCAATAAGCTGTTGAAACAGTACGAATGGACTACGGGGCTTAAGACCGGTTCTACTTCGAAGGCGCTGTATTGTCTGTCGGCGACGGCCGAGAAGGAGGGCATGGAGCTGATCGCGGTGGTGATGGCGGCGCCGGATCCCAAGACCCGGTTTCAGGATGCCATCACGCTTTTGAATTACGGATACAGCGTGAGCCAGATGTATACGGATGAAAACAAGGATCCGCTGCCGGACCAGAAAATCGAGGGCGGTATTGAAGATGTGCTGCATCTGACTTATGAAGGGCCTTTTGAGTATCTGGATACGGCGGGCAGCAACTTAAGCGAGATCCAGAAGGAGATCAGCCTGCCGGACGTGGTGCAGGCGCCGGTCGCGGAAGGCGATGCCGTCGGTGAGGCGGTCTATAAGCTGAACGGCACGAGGATCGGGAGCGTTTCCATTCTGGCGGCAAAAGGTGTGGAGAAGGCCGGGTACAGGGATTACTGGAAGAAGGTGTGGATCCTGTATCTGATGAAAAGGTAGAGAACGGGCGTTCGCGGATTGCAGGACGCTGCCAGTCTGTGGTATACTGTACGGGTTCGGTGTACAGCAGGGAAATGTTCTGCGGCCGAAGAACGGCTATAAACAAAAAGGCATTTGTAAAAATAAAGAGGAATATCTATGTTGGAAGGAATTATGATCCTGGCAGGGGCGGTTGTTGCCCTGTGCCTGCTTGTGGCGGTGTGGGACGGCAACAGATTTATCACGGTGAAATATGAGATCGTGTCTGATAAGATCGCGAAGCCCTGCAGGTTCATTCTTCTTTCCGACCAGCACAATAAAACCTATGGCAAAGAGAATGAGAAGCTGATCAGACAGATCGAAAACCTATCCCCTGACGCGGTCCTGGTGGCAGGGGATATGCTGACGGCCGTGAAGGGACAACCTTTTGACAATGCGCTTTCGCTGATGCAGCGGCTGGCGGCGAAATATCCGATCTATTATGGCATGGGCAATCACGAATACCGTCTGGAGCTGTATCCGGAGCAGTATGGTGACGCCTATGAAAAATATGTGGCCGGCCTTAAAGCGGCGGGAATCGATCCGCTGATCAACCAGAACACGGATCTGCCGGTCTACAATATAGCTATCTGCGGTTCCCGGATCGGGCGGGAATATTACAGGCGGTTTCGCAAGTATCCGATGAGAGCCGATTATCTGCCGAAGATCCTCGGGGAGCCGCGGGCGGATGCCTGTCAGATACTGATTGCCCATAATCCGCTGTATTTTGAGGAATATGCGGCCTGGGGAGCCGATGTGGTAGTTTCCGGACATGTGCACGGCGGTATCATGCGCCTGCCGGTGCTGGGCGGTGTACTGTCCCCCAATTTAAGCCTTTTTCCGAAGTATGACGGCGGCAGGTTTGAACTGGGAAAGGCGGTCATGATCCTGAGCAGAGGGATCGGGACCCATACGATCCCGCTGCGTATTTTTAATCCGGCGGAGCTGGTGGTGCTGGATTTTAAAAAGGTATAGAGTATGAGACAGGATTACGGAAAGGACAGGCTTTTATGGCGATTCCTGTGAAGTTAGAGGTGTTTGAGGGGCCGTTGGACCTGCTCCTGCATCTGATCGATAAAAATAAAGTAGATATCTATGATATACCGATCGTGGAGATCACGGAACAATATCTGGATTATATCAGACAGATGGAGACGGAAGACATGAACGTGGTCAGTGAGTTTCTCGTGATGGCGGCTACGCTGATCGACATAAAATGTAAGATGCTCCTGCCAAAAGAGGTAAATGAAGAAGGGGAAGAGGAAGATCCGCGGGCGGAACTGGTAGAGAAGCTGCTGGAATATAAGATGTGCAAATATATGTCCTATGAACTGCGGGACCGCATGATCGACGCGGAACGCAGTTTCTATAAGCCGCCGACACTGCCAAAAGAGGTGGCAGATTACAGACAGCCGGTTGATTACGAGGAACTGATCGGTGACATGACGCTGCAGAAGCTGCACGAGATATTTAAGCAGGTGATGAAACGGCAGGAGGATAAGATCGATCCGGTCAGAAGTACCTTCGGCAATATCGAGAAGGACGAGATCGACATGGATCTGAAGACTACTTATGTAGAAGCCTATGTGCGCAGCCACAAGACTTTCAGCTTCCGCAGACTGCTGGAGAAGCAGAGCAGCAAGATGGAAGTGATCGTCACCTTTCTTGTGGTTCTGGAGATGATCAAAACAGGCCGGATCGGTATCGAACAGGAAGATATTTTTGCGGATATCATTATTACAACGAAGGATGTGAGCAGCAGTGAACCGCTGCAGCTTACGTCTGTAGGATAGGAGTATTTTATATATAGAGGAAGAAAGCCATGGAAAGAACGAAGGCAAAAGCAGTCTTAGAGGCAATTTTATTTACGATGGGGGATTCTGTGGGCATAGATAGCCTGGCTTCGGTGATCGAGGAGGATAAGAAGACCACCAGAGAGATTCTGGAAGAGATGATGCAGAATTACAGCGCGGAGGATAAAGGCATCGGCCTGACGATGCTGGAGGACGCGGTGCAGATGTGCACCAAAGGCGAGCTGTATGAGTATCTGATCAAGATAGCCAAGGCGCCGAAGAAGTTCGTGCTGACGGATACTCTGCTGGAGACGCTGTCCATCATCGCCTACAAGCAGCCGGTGACCAGACTGGAGATCGAGCGGGTCAGGGGCGTCAGCTGTGACCACGCGGTGAACAAGCTGCTGGAATATGACCTGATCACGGAGGTAGGCCGTCTGGACGCGCCGGGACGCCCGCTGTTATTCGGGACGACGGAGCAGTTCCTGCGGAGCTTCGGCGTGAAGTCCATCGAGGATCTGCCGGAGTTGAATGCGGTGCAGATCGAGGAATTCAAACAGCAGGCCGAGTCTGAGGTACAGCTGCAGCTGGATATCTGACGCGGACAGGCAGGCGGTCTCAACATATTCCGGGGTCATCATGCTCCGGGCAGTCTGAAATCTCTACGATATCATCAAAATCGATCTTCGTGTTAACGATCTGTAAGATCCGGCTGGTTTCGTCGATCCTGGCGACCATGCCGGTTATTTTAATGTATGCATCCCTGTGAAAATAGCCGACGGAAGCAATTTATCC
>VSOD01000361.1 GCA_009774655.1 Lachnospiraceae bacterium | reverse complement strand
CTACGGCTGCGAGGACTATCAGCGGCACAATGAGGAGTTGATGCTGACGGAGCGGGGAGACAGTATCCTGGAGCGGATCGAGGCGCTGCTGCTCTAGACCGGGTACCGGTCCGGAGAAGGCGGAAACAGGTGGCGAAATGCAAAAGGACCGGCCGTATGGAAGAAGGCTGGCGGCGTGGAAGCGGTTGGATCACAGGGAACGGAGTTGACTGGTGGAGGGCATGGATAAGAGAGGAGAACTGTCGACAGAGCACGGCGCTCTGGCGTATGAACGAAATGAGGATGAGATCAGGATCACCGGCTATCGGGGAAAAGACACGGAGGTGGCGGTTCCCGGCACGATCGAGGGCTGTCCTGTCACCTGCATCGGCAAGAAGGCTTTTCTGAGCAATAAGATGGTGAAGCAGGTTTCGCTGCCGGAATCTGTGGTGCAGATCGAGGACTGGGCATTTGCCTTCTGCAGCAAACTGGCGAAGATCATGCTGCCATATCACGGCATGGAGATCGGACAGGGCATTTTCAAGGACTGTACGGCGCTGGTGCAGATCATCGACGAGCACGGGGACGAACAGGACACGAAGACGGAGGATATCTCTTATCTGCTGGCGGCGGTGATGAGCCGGCTGGATGCCTTCTATCTCTTTGACTTCGAGAATGCGGGAACGGCGGAGTGGCTTGCCAAATGGGATGCCAGGATGGGGCAGCTGATGGCGACGCCGGACGCGGAAGGATTCTCGAAGATGCTTCTGTGCGGGGAAGAGGACTACGGCAGCCTTGAGAACAACCTGGACTATTATATAGAGCAGCGCAGACGGGAGAAAGTCAGGCTGGCGATGCTGCGCCTGATGCACGATTACGCGCTGAATCAGTCCGTAAAAAGCATGTTGAGGGAGTATCTGCTGTCCCATTGCAAAGGGCAGGAGACGGAGGAAACCTGGCTTGTGATATTGGAGGAGCACGGAGATGACCTGTGCTATTATCAGTTTTTAACAGAGATTGGCGGTGTGCGGGAAGATAATTTTCAGGCCATGATGGAAGATATGGGGGACCGGCATACGGAGATGAAAGCATGGCTGATGAACTACCACAGCAGGAATCATACGAAAGAGGATGTCTTTGCAGATTTTGAGCTGTGAGAGCAGTTGTGCAAACAGAAGCATTTTTTGGTTGCATAATAAGGATATATGTGGTAAGATTAAATCTGCTTGACATTAGGAGGTGTGGAAATGGGAGCACTTAGAATTACGTTGATGGTTATTTTTATTGTTATTTGTATTGCACTTGTTATATTGGTATTGATGCAGGAAGGCAAGTCGGCAGGACTGGGCGCAGTGAGCGGAGTCGCTGAGACATATTGGGGCAAGAACAAAGGCCGTTCCATGGAAGGCAAGCTGGTTAAGATCACGACCGGACTTGCGGTTGCTTTTATGGTACTGGCAGTTGTTTTGAATTTGAACCTGTTTTAAATGCGAAAGCACTCTTGCATAAGGGGTGCTTTTTTGTATATGGTGAATCGTATGGTTAATGAATTTGATCGGATTTTTGAACAAAATGAAAAGGAGCGTCAGCGGAAGAAGCTGATCTGCGAGCTTGTGGCCGAGGATATGTACGTGCCGATGAAGGAGAAAGAGCTGGCGGCATTCATGCAGGTGCCCAGAGAAGAAAAAGAAGAGTTCCGCCGGATCTTACAGGCCCTTGTGGCAGAGGGCAGGCTGCAGGTAACCGCGCAGGGCAGGTACGGAAAGCCGGATGATAACAGGCTGGTGGGTATCTATACCGGCACTGCCAGAGGGTTTGGCTTCGTGGAGGTGGAAGGCCGGGAAGACGATCTCTATATTCCGGAGGACAAAAGGGGCGGCGCTTTTCATCAGGACAGGGTGCAGGTCATGCTGCTGCCCGGCAGACAGGGGAAGCGTCAGGAAGCATGTGTCGTTCAGGTGTTGGAACGGGGGCTCAAACAGGTGGTGGGCACCTGGGAGCAGTGCGGGAACTTCGGCTTCGTGATACCGGACAACAGCAGGTTGGGAACCGATATCTTCGTGCCGCAGGAGCGTTCCAGGGGTGCAGTGACCGGGCATAAGGTAGTGGTGGAGCTGGTCTCTTACGGGGATGAAGAGCATAAGCCGGAAGGCAGAGTGGCGGAGATTCTCGGACATATCAATGATCCCGGCGTAGACATCATGTCGGTGGTACACCGATTCGAGCTGCCGACTGCGTTCGGGGAGAAGGTCATGCACCAGGCGGACCGGGTGCCGGAGACAGTACAGGAGGCGGACCGGGCAGGGCGCATGGATCTGACGGCGCTGCAGATGGTGACCATCGACGGTGAGGACGCTAAAGATCTGGATGATGCGGTCAGCCTGTATCAGGATGAGAAGGGGATGTATCATCTGGGCGTGCATATCGCGGATGTGAGCAATTATGTGCAGGAGAATTCGGCGCTGGACTGGGAGGCGTTAAAGCGCGGCACCAGCGTGTATCTGGTGGACCGGGTCATCCCCATGCTGCCGCATAAGCTGTCCAACGGCATCTGTTCCCTGAATCAGGGAGTGGACCGGCTGGCGCTGAGTTGTCTGATGACCATCAACGGCAAAGGCGAGGTGACCGACTACCGGATCGAGGAGACGGTCATCTGCGTAGACAAAAGGATGACCTATACTGCGGTGAAGAAGATCCTGGAAGACAGAGACGAGGAAGAGCGCAGGAAATATGAGTCCCTTGTGCCGATGTTTGAGCTGATGGAGGAGCTGGCGGCGATTCTCAGGAACAGACGCCATAAGCGGGGGGCCGTTGATTTCGATTTTGCAGAGAGTAAGATCCTTCTGGATGAAGAAGGACATCCGGTGGAGATTAAGCCCTGTGAGCGCAATGTGGCGACGAAGATCATAGAGGATTTTATGCTGATTGCCAATGAGACGGTGGCGCAGCATTTCTTCTGGCTGGAGCTGCCCTTTGTCTACAGGACTCACGACAGGCCGGATCCGGAGAAGATCATGAAGCTGTCGGCTTTTATTCATAATTTCGGCTATCATGTGAAGCTGACGGGAGAAGAGATCCATCCCAAGGAACTGCAGAAGCTTTTGGATAAGATCGTGGATACGGAGGAGGAGACACTGATCAGCCGCCTGACGCTGCGCAGCATGAAGCGGGCCAGCTATACGGTGGAATGCACCGGCCATTTCGGTCTGGCATGTCAGTATTATTGTCACTTTACCTCGCCGATCAGACGATACCCGGATCTGCAGATCCACCGCATCATCAAGGATCAGCTGCGGGGAAGACTGCGTGAGGAACGGCTGGCGCACTATGCGGAGCGGCTGCCGGAGGTGGCGAAGCATTCGTCCAAAGCGGAGCGGCGTGCCGAGGAGGCCGAGCGGGAGACGGATAAAATGAAGAAGGCGGAGTATATGGAGGATCATGTCGGTGAAAGGTATGAGGGCGTGATCTCCGGTATAACGCAGTGGGGCATTTATGTAGAGCTGCCCAACACGGTGGAAGGCCTGGTTCATGTGTCTGCGCTGGCAGGAGATTTTTTCTATTACAACGAAGAGACCTATGAGATGGTGGGCCGGGATACCGGGAAGACCTATAAGCTGGGACAGCGGATTACCGTACAGGTGAAGGGGGCGGACCGGCTGGCAGGTGTGGTTGATTTCATCATTCCGGAAGAAGAGGCGGCAGACTGAGCCGTCAGGCAGGAAGAAATAAGAAAGAAGGTGGTCTTATGGCCAGAGAAGCCATGAAACTGGTGGCGAATAATAAGAAAGCGTATCACGATTATTTTATAGAAGAGAAGTACGAGGCAGGGCTGGAACTGCACGGTACGGAAGTAAAGTCGCTGCGGATGGGGAAATGCAGCATCAAGGAGGCTTACGTTCAGATTGAGAAAGGGGAAGCCTTTGTCTGCGGTATGAATGTCAGTCCTTATGAAAAAGGCAATATCTTCAACAAGGATCCGCTGCGTGTGCGAAAGCTGCTTTTGCATAAAGCCGAGATCAGAAAGCTGGCGGGTAAAACAGCACAGCAGGGGTATACTATCGTTCCTTTGCAGGTATACTTTAAGGATGGAAGGGCCAAGATTGAGATCGGGCTTGCCAAAGGTAAGAAACTTTATGATAAGCGTCAGGACATCGCCAGGAAAGATCTGCGCAGGGAGCACGAAAGAGAATTTAAAATCAAGAATCTGGGTTGAGAATATGCCGGATCTGTGATATACTGAAAAATAAAGAAGTGCTGCAGAAGCATTGTTATAAGGGCCAGTCAAGGTTTCGACAGGGGTCTTGCAGCTGGAGAAGCTATCCGCAGGCGATGCGTCAAATCGCAAAACTAAATATAAACGCTGAAGATAATTTAGCATACGCTGCCTAATGGCAGCTGTCCGCCTTAGTGCACCTACACATTAAGAACCGGGCATCGAC
>VSOD01000360.1 GCA_009774655.1 Lachnospiraceae bacterium | reverse complement strand
GAGAATGCCTGTGTCCATGGAATTGAAAGCAAGACCGCTCCGGGCTGGATCTTTGTCCGCATTTACAAAGAGAACGGAATACTTTGTATAGAAGTGGAGGACACGGGGGATGGCATGGAAGAAGACGCGCTGGCGGATATTCTGGATAAAATGCGTAACGCAAGTATTGACAGACTGCGGGAGAAGGGGCGTGTGGGTATTTTGAATGCCTGTCTGCGTTTGAAAATGATGCCTGCCTGCAAAGCAGATTTTCATATAGAGAGTGAAAAAGGAACAGGGACTATGATTCAGATCAGGATATCGCCGGAGATGCTTTCGGAACCGGGGGGGGGTGAAAATGGACATGCTTAAGGTGTTACTTATTGACGATGAACCGTTCATTGTGCAGGGATTGGCAGTCCTGATCGATTGGAGCCGGGAAGGATTCGAGATTGCGGCCACAGCCGCTAATGGCAGGGAGGCGTTGGAGTATCTGCAGGATCATAAGGTAGACTTGATCATAGCGGATATCAAGATGCCTGTCATGGGCGGGCTGGAACTGCTGGATGTGATACGCTCCGAGAAGGTTTCGGAGGCTTATTTCGTGATTTTGAGCGGTTACAGCGACTTTGCTTTTGCCAGACAGGCAATCCAGCAGAACTGTATGGACTATGTACTGAAGCCGGTGGAGAGAGAGGAACTGACTGCTATCCTGCGCAAGGTAGCACAGCGGTCCGCCGTAGACCGGATGGACGAACAGAACCAGAAGAAGATGGAACGGGCCTATCTGGAAAGGAATGTTTTGGCGATGCTGTTTGGAAAGCATGACGGACAGAATCTGGAGTATGTGAAGCGGCATATGCATCTTTCTGAAGGCGTCCGCTATATCAATATCGAGCCGGATGGTTTAAAGGATGTTCAGGAACGGGAGGATGGGGAACTGCGGCAGCTGCAGAGACGGCTCTGCCAGGCATGTATGGACTGGCTTAAGGAGGATGAAACCCATTGTATTTTCGATGTTTCACAGGATCAAAAGAGTTATGATATCGGCTTTTTATACTGCGACTATATGGCGCAGAGACACGGATGTGATGAAAAGGAATATCTGCAGGCTTTTCGCAGGAATCTGGAGAAGGCGTTGCAGCATCCGGTACGGATGCTTGCGGGTAAGAAGGTCAGTGATATCTCTGCGGTGGCAAAATCCTACAGTTCAGCCTGCGTGTTGAAATCGCTGGAGGCCTTTCGGGAGAAGAAAACGCTTTATTTCTATGAGGAGGAGGTGCAGGTCAGTCAAGGCGGAATTGTGTTGTGCAAACAGAGGCTGGATTCGCTGATCGCCTCGATCGAACAGAATAATAAGATACAGATCCGGGAAAATACAGAGCGGTTCTATGAAGAAATGAAGCAGATGGGTGTGGCAGGCAAAACAATTAATCTTAATATCAATTATCTGTTGTTTCAGTTGATCCATCTGGCCACGGAACAGGACAACAGTGTGGATCAAAAGGAGATCCTGCATTTTATCAGTGAAAGCGCGTTCGAGGAAGGGATTCTGCGGGGGAGCAATATTCACCTTGCGCGGTTTGCCGGCGAGTATGCGGAATATCTTATGCAGCTGCGGAAAAATGTCTCCAGGGGTGTGCTGGCACAGATCGAAAGGGAAGTAAGGGAAAATTATGCCCAGAACCTGACACTCAAGGACCTCTCAGGAAAGTATTATGTGAACAGCGCTTATTTGGGACAGATTTTTCGAAAAAAGTACGGACAGTCCTTTAAGGATTATCTGAACGGTTACAGGATTGAACAGGCTTCCCTGCGGCTGCTGCGGACGGATGACAAGGTGTATGAGATCGCACAGGATGTGGGGTATAAGGATCTGGATTACTTCATCAACCGCTTTATCGCGGTAAAGGGCTGTACGCCTGCGAAATTCCGACGGGAGGCGCGGGAGTAGGCAGATCGGATAACAGAGCGGAACAGACGGAGCAGGTATAGGTGTGCATTGCGGCCTATCTATACTTTGCCCCGTCTTTTCATATTCTTTCTCCGGTTGTGGTTAGTATTCTCTGTAGATAAAATATTGTTAACAAATAAAACATCCGGTTGTGCGGATGAAAAAAATGGAGAAAGGGAGGGGATATTGTGAAAGCGAAAAAGCTGGCAGCATTATTACTCACAGCCGCAGTGGCGGCGGGGACTCTGGCCGGATGCGGCGGAGACAGTACACAGGCGGATTCTAACGACGTCACAGGCGTGGAGGGAACCGGAGGAGACAGTGCGGGAAGCAGCGGTGAGATGAAGCATTTTACGGCATTCTTTGCGGTACCGGGATCGGAGATCAACGATGATAACGAGATCATGCTGAAGATCGGTGAATTGACAGGAGCAATCTGTAAGGAGACATGGCTTACCGGACAGACGGCACAGGAGGCGGTTGGCACCTTGATCGCGGGCGGCGAGTATCCTGATTTCATTGACGGCGGCGACGGAACAGCACAGCTGTACGAGGCAGGGGCGTTGATTCCGCTGGACGATTATATCGATCAGTATCCGAACATCAAAGAATATCTGACGGAGGAGGAATGGGATAAGCTCCGGCAGGATGACGGACATATCTACTGGATTCAGCAGTTCGGCAATATTTACGGAGAAGAAAAGGCAACGACACATAATGACGAAGCTTTCTGGATTCAGACGCGCGTATTGGAGTGGGCAGGCTATCCTGAGGTACATACCATGGATCAGTATTTTGACCTGATCGAATCCTATCAGGAAGCAAATCCCACCATGGAGGACGGCATGGAGAACATTCCCTATACAATCCTCTGTGATGACTGGCGTTATTTCTGTCTGGAGAATGCGCCGCAGTTTTTGGACGGTTATCCGAATGACGGTTCGGTGATCGTGGATCCTGAGACGCTTAAGGTGATTGACTATAATACCACACCGACGGCGAAGCGTTATTTTCAGAAGTTGAATGAGGAATACCAGAAAGGTATCGTAGATCCGGAGTCTTTCACACAGACTTATGATGAATACATTGCGAAGCTGTCTACAGGCCGCGTGCTTGGCATGATCGATCAGTGGTGGGACTTTGCCTACAACGTGAACGACGCGTTAAAGCAGCAGGGTCTGGATAAGCAGGGCTGTAATTATGTGCCGCTTCCCATCACCATAGAGGAGGGAATCAAGAATCAGTGGCACAATTCCGGCGGCGTGCTGAATGTATCGAGCGGCCTGGCTATTACGACGAGCTGTGAGGATGTAGAAGGGGCGCTGGCTTTTGTGGACGCGCTGCTGGATCAGGAAGTACATGATCTGCGCTATTGGGGCATTGAAGGCGTTGACTATGAAGTGGATGAGAACGGAGAGTTTTATAAGACGGAGGAAATGCGCACGAATGCATCCGACACGGCTTACAAAGCATCCCATATGTGTAGTTACTCTTATTTTCCGAATTATTCCGGAACAAGCCGTGACAATATTAATGCAATGTCGCCGCAGTTCCAGCCAAAAGAGTTTTATGATGCATTGAGCGAGGATGTGCAGAAATGCTTTGAGGCATACGGGGCGGAGACATACGTGGACATGCTGGGCACAAGCGAAGCGCCCGGGGCGTGGTATCCCATGTATTCATTTTCGGGCAACATGACGACGGCGACCGAGGGCGGCATGGCCTGGGCAAAGATGGGCGAGATCAAACATGAATACCTGCCAAAGGTGGTAATGGCTTCTGATTTCGAAAGCGCATGGGAAGAGTATATGGGTGTCTATGAAGGCTGCAATCCGCAGGCATTCCTGGATGAGATGCAGGAGGAACTGGACCGCAGAATGGAAGCGGCTGAAAAATATAAATAAACATTCCGTGAAAACAGGCAGATGTCAGAGTAGTCTGGCCTGTCTGTTTTCCATATCAGGCACAGGCACTGCAGGCACAGCCGGGAACGCCCGCCAGGAGTATGGGGCTGCGGGGGAAGCAGCCGGCAGTACTGCAACGCCGGCCGGAAAGTGAGAATGGAGGTAGAGATGGCTTCTATGGCAAAAAGAAAACAAAAAAATAAAGAACCCAAAATCGAGATCACATGGAAAGAGATCAAACGGCAGAAAGTGTTGCTGATCTGGTCGGCGGCCATAGTATTGTATGGCATTATATTCTATTATCTGCCGTTGGGCGGCTGGATCATGGCATTCCAGAATTACAGGCCGAAGGACGGTCTGTTCCATTCACAGTTTGTAGGACTGGCAAAATTCCAGCAGTTGTTTTCGGACGCAACCTTTTTGCGCGTGATCCGTAATACGCTGTCGATGGGCGTGATCAATCTGGTAGTGACTTTCGTGATGGCGATCGTCTTCGCGATCCTGTTAAACGAGATAAAATCCAACGGCGGAAAGAAGGTCGTGCAGACCATATCCTAATTACCGAACTTACTTTAAAGGATTAT
>VSOD01000036.1 GCA_009774655.1 Lachnospiraceae bacterium | reverse complement strand
ACCTTCTACTATAACCAAATGTCCTCTCTCATCACCATGTTCCGGAAAATCTATCATTCTTACTTGATTCATGTTATGCATCTGAACCTACCTCCATCTATTAATCACATCAATAACATAGTTTTGTTCTTCTGCTGTCATCCCATTATAAAGCGGAATAGACAAAACAGACTCCGCATATGATTCCGTTATCGGCAAGCTCCCCTTCGGAATGTGAAGACAGCGGTATGCCTCTGAAAGATGTGGTGGAATCGGGTAATGAATCATTGTACCAATTCCTTTTTCAAGCAAATAGTCTATCAGCTGCTGCCTTCTCTGCACTCTGATTACAAACTGATGCCATATATGTGTTGCACCTTCTCTAATACGTGGTAATATAATAGAAGAAGATTGCAGCTCGTCTAAATATCTATTTGAAATATTCCTTTTTTCTTCTTCCAGCTCCTGCATATGGCTCAATCTTACACGAAGCAATCCTGCCTGCATTTCGTCTAATCTGGAATTCGTTCCGACCACACGATTGTAATATCTTTTTTCACTGCCATAATTACGAAATACTCTTGCATCATTATTCAATTCTTCATCATTTGTAACAATTGCTCCCCCATCTCCAAATGCGCCCAGATTTTTGGACGGATAAAAAGAAAAACATCCTATATCTCCAAACGATCCCGTCGTCTGACCATCAAACTTTGCTCCATGAGATTGTGCACAATCCTCTACCAGGCGCAGATTATACTTTTTGCACAAATCAACGACAGGCTTCATATTAGATGCCTGTCCATACAGATGTACAACAAGAATTGCCTTTGTTCTTTCTGTGATTTTCTCTTCAATTTTGGACGCATCTATATTAAAGTATTCATCAGGCTCTACAAAAACCGGTGTTGCACCGTTGATCGTAATTCCCATCACACTTGCTATGTAAGTGTTACCCTGTACAATAACCTCATCGCCTTTACTGATCCCAAGAATGCGAAACGCGATCCATAGTGCATCCAACCCACTGGCAACTCCAACACAGTACTTTGTTCCAATGTAGTCTGCAAATTCAGCTTCAAAAGCTGATACCTCTTTACCAAGTATATACCACCCTGACCTGAGAACTTCCAGCGCCTTGTTCTCAAATTCAGACTGATACTTATAAAAACCTCTGTCAAGCCTATTTACCATTATATTTTTCATACAACCCCATCCCTTCTCAACCCTTTTTATTTCCTTGCGTCATCTCTGAGAATATACTCTCTGAATATTCATCCTCAATCATTCCATATAGCTTCCATGAAATATAATTTCCTTTTATAAAGAGATGATCCCGCAATTCTCCTTCATAAATAAATCCGCATTTTTCATAAAATTTGATAGCCACTATATTATTTGAAAGCACTGTCAAATAAACACGATGAAGTGCCATTTCACCAAATGATTTCTGGAGCAACAGACCTACAGCCTTTTTTGCCACTCCCAGTCCCCTTGCTTTCCTTCTCACACTGATTGCCATTTCTGCTGAACGATGCTCCATATTAATATTTTTTAAACTTATCGTCCCAAGATATTCATCTGTTTCATCTGTTATTGCCAAGTGTAAATCTGTATTTCGCTTACTATACGCTTCACTGCTTACCTCAAGACAAAAATATCTTGCATCCTCCAACGTCATACTCATCATATCCCGCCGAAAGCCTTTCTGATTTTCAGGATCATGCATCCATTCCAACATGTTTTCCGCGTCTTCCATCTTCAATCTGCGTAGTTTTATCATTTCACTGTTCTTCCTTTTGTTCTAGATTTTCATCTTCAATGATATATGGTGGACGATTTCTTGAAGCATCAAAAGTCCTCCAGATATATTCGCCCAATATACCCATGGTTAGCATAATCACACCAAAACTAAATAAATTAAATATAAAAAGTGTCGTCCAACCACTTACATCAATCAAACCTGCTAATTTGCAGATCACTTCCACAACAGCCCAAATAATAGAACCAACAAAAGAACAAAACCCAATCAACGTTACTGCTTTTACAGGCAACGTAGAAAAACTGAATAAGGTATCCGCAACCAGCTTAATCTTTTTCCTCAAAGTCCATTTACTTTCACCAATTTCACGTGCAAGCCTCGTATAATAAACTTTATCAGTCCTGAATCCGCTCCATAATATTTGTCCTGTAAGTGCACTGTTCGTTTCATCTAATGCTGTTAAAACATTTATAACCTTTCGATCCACAAGGTATACGTCAAAGCCACCTTTTGGCATTGATCCTAACATCATCTTTCGTACCATTGTATAATACAAATTTGCAAATAAGGTTTGTCCTTTACTTTCCTCCCTCTCTTTTCTGACTGCCAACACTACATTATATCCCTTTCTCCAATGTTCTACCATTTCCAAGACCAGTTCAGTCGGTTCCTGCAGATCGGCTGCCTTAACAACTGCACAATCTCCACTGCATTTGGAAAGTCCACACAATATTGCTGCGTGAGAACCAAAATTACGTGACAGACTGATTATTTTTATCCGTGAATCCTGTGACGCAAGTTCCTGCATAACCCGATAGCTTCCATCCGCAGAGCCGTCATTTACCATGACAATCTCCCATTCATATTCTGAACATGAATATAACTTCTCCTGTATATCCTTATAAAGAGGCCTTAAATTATCCTGATTATAGTAAATTGGAATAACCAATGATATCTTCATTACTTTCTCCATCCTTTTGTTCTCTAAACCGTTTGCCTTCCCTTTTATGGATTAAATACTATTACTCAATCCCCTATTCATCATATATATATACAGTGTCCACTCCGTAAAAACGAGCCAATGAGCCATTAGCAAATTCTACATCAGGGTCATAATAACCATACCAAAATTTGGGATTAATCAAGCATACGTTATCTTCCATCTTATTGACTTGAATTTCGATGCTGTCTCCCTCTCCTGCTCTTTCGACCGCATCCTCTATTTTCTCTATAACCGATACATTCCACTGGGCATAAGCAGGAATTTCGCCTCCTATGAGTTCTCTATAAATTCTAAGAGAAGCAATATGATCCATCCTAACTGACATGATAATACTGATCATAAAAATCAAAAATATAAGTAATATAGCTGCTGGTTCATACTTTTCTTTAATATTGACTTTTGAAAACTTGACTGCCATCCATCCTCTCCAATAAAAAATCGTTAAAAAAGCAGCTAAAAAAATAACAAAGTCAGAAACAAAATTGCTACGTTCCATCATATAATAAATATTCATTCCGTAGCCTAATGCTACAGGAAAAATCACAATCCACACTGCAAGGAACATCATGAAAGTGAAGAGGAGTGGAACGTAAAATTTATAATTTAAATTTTTGGGCTTCCACAAGAATAAAATAACGATCAAAGCAATGAGCACTGCTGTAAACAATGGGTAATGGAGCAAAAACATCTTAACCCGGCTTAGGACATAGTGATATGTTCCAATGGCAGTGCTTAATATCTCCTCACCAGTTAAAGGTTTTCCCCTTCGTATAAAATTCCCTGGTGCTATCAAATTAATGATACCAGCAAGCAGCATAGGTATACACATGCAAACAGACGCCATAATCCTCCTCTTGATAACAATTCCCCAATATGCCGTCATAATATAAACAATACACCCAAAAGCCGCTATGTTCAAAACAGCTCCACCCGACAAGAATCCTAATAACATTGGAATTATAAGATATCTATACTTTTCTGTATCCAACACATAAATCATGCAAATAATTCCTACGAAAATAAATATCATAGGAATTAAATAAATAACAGAAGCGCAAAACCATAAGAAGTCCTCATGTTCCACAAAATAGTACATACTCGTAAGACATACAAAAAAAAGAAAAACAATCTGTGGCAAATATCGATCGTCGTATTTAAAAACTCTTACTATAGTTGTTTTTATCAACAAAAAAACCGATAAATAGAAACATATCGCCATCAAGAACTGGCAAGCCCGAATCCCCCCTATACTACACTGAACTACTGCATCAGTATAATAAGTTAAGAAAAGCGAAAAATAATATCCACTATAACCACTCCACCCCCTTATTGCCATTAAAAATGCAGCCCCAAAAGCAGAATGCCCCTCCTGCATGACTTGACGTACATTCCATGTATTAAAGAAGTCATCTTGAACCGGATAGGTATAGAGTGTACACACTACCATAGGCATGCACATTACTACGATACCTACTATAATCATCCAGTTTACTGCTTTAATTTTTTTCATATTATATCAATCCTTTTTACTGTGCCTATATCTCGTCCTTTAAATTTAACATTTAGGCTAGTCTATTCAGAACTGTAACTCCATTTTGTACCACCCATAATTCACCTCATGACTCTGTTCTTTGTATTCTAATTAAAAAATATCATCCCTTCCCTGCCACTTTCCTCAACTCCCTTTCCATCCACCTCCTCGACACCTTCACGAACCCATACTCATCATCCTGATATCTGTTCCTAACCATCCGCGTATAAATCTTATTCGCTTTCCTGCATAATGCATTCTCATGCATCTTTCCATTCATATTAGACACCAGTCGGTTCTTTTCCAACTCACCTCTATTAAGATAGTACAGCTTAATCTCTCTGAAAGCAATATAGTACCCAACCATATCACTATACTTATGATCCGTAATCTCATCAAAATTTCTAATCCAGGCAATATCCTCTTCATACTCCTTGATCTGCCATCGAATAATGTCCTTTCCGACATTGGAAGTATAGGAAATACTGCCCTTATTATTCACTCTCTTTCTGGTCATGTTTCTGGAAATATGAATCAGCTCCCCATGCAACAGAAAATGTAATAGTTTCGTTAAATCACAAGCCCAGTAATTCCAAAATCCATCTGAAAAGTTCTCTCCATACAGACTTTCAGCCCTGCCAAAAATACTGTTCTCCCGGAAACTCAGCCGATAAGTTAATATTCTGGTAATAATTTCATCTCTGGACCAGAAACTCTTATACCCTTCCGGCGCCATACCAATCCGGCGGTCATTAAATACATCATATAATTCCACATCACACACACAGAGACTGCACTCCGGATGACTTTCCAACGCATCATATTGTCTCTGCAGTTTTTCCGGATCCGTCCAATAATCATCTCCTTCACAAAACGCAATATATTTTGTTCTCGGTAAAAGGCCGACTTCAATCAGTCCACCGTTGGTCTCCCCATTCTGATACGTGTTCTCTACTGCACGAAACGCAATCATCCGATCACAGTATTTTTTTTGATATGTCTGAATCACCTTCCATGAATCATCCTTTGAAGCATCATCGAACACAACAACCTTAAACGGAAAATTGCATTTCTGCATAAAAATACCATCCAGGCAATCTGAAATATACTTACCATAGTTATAACAGGTGACCATAACCTGTACTTCTACACCTTCATACGCCTGTTCAGACGCATCCCCTAAGCATACAGATTCAAAAGGCTTCTTACTTTTCATCTCCCAGAACTTCCTCCCTCGTCTTCTCTGTCACTTTCTGTTCTCCAACTTCATAGAACCGATTACAATGGCTGATCGTATTAAGCCTGTGCGCAATAATGATCAACGTCTTCTCTCCCCGAAGTCTAATGATCGCATCCATGACTGCATTCTCTGTTTCACCATCCAAAGCTGCTGTGGCTTCATCGAACACCATGATCTCCGGGTCGTGATACAGCGCTCTGGCAATGGCAATACGCTGTCGCTGTCCGCCTGAAAACTTAACACCCCGTTCACCGATGATCGTATCCAGCTTAAACGGCAACGCTTCCACAAATTCTTTCAGCTGCGCTTTCTCCAAAGCATTCCATATTTTAGTATCCTCCACACTCTCCGCATCGATACCGAACGCCACATTATTACGAATCGTATCGTCAATCAGGTACACTGTTTGAGGCACATACCCTATAATCTTACTCCATGCATAAGGTATTGTAAAAATGTCTATTCCATCCAGAAAAACCCTGCCCTTTTCCGGTCGCAACAGTCCCAGCAGTATGTCTGCCAACGTCGTTTTCCCGGCTCCTGATCTGCCGACCAGCGCAATACATTCTCCTTTTTTAATGTTAAAACCGGTATCCTTCAAAATATACATATCAGTATTTGGATACCTCCAGTCAATTTCCTTTATTACAACCTCATTACAAAACTCCTGCGTATGCTCTCTATTATCAATGGAAGACTGCATTTTAAGCAGCATTTTTTCCTGGTTTCTGGCCGCCTCTATATTATTGCAAATACCACTCAGCGCCGGACGAAGATACATAAGTTGTGTCATTCTGGTGGTCATTGTAGACAAAGATGGCATAATCCTCATGGCTCCCACTGCAAAAGCTGCAAGATTCGTGATCAAAGTCGTCGTCATGCTTCCAGCCCCAACCTGTATACACACAATTCCCACAATACCACAGACAAATACAGCTTCCACAATTCTCTCTGGTGATACGGAAATACTATTATAAACAATATCCGCCTCTTTTTTCTTAGAAGTCACGCTCGTATAACTGTCAAGGAAATAATCCTCCCTTTTCATGATAGAAATTTCTTTGATCCCGTTTACCGCCTGATACGCATATTTATAGGCTTCCGTGGCATACAAAATCTTTAGCTTGCCCAGTTCTCGGATCTTTTTCTTAATAACAAATACGATCAGTATAAAAATCACTACTGCCAGCACACCTATCCCCAATGCCATGACTGGTTCCTGTACCACCAGAAATACACCAATACCGACCATCATAAATGCAATTGAGAAGATTTTGAACAATGCTGTCATCATATCATTGATACTGTTGATATCATCATTTAAGCCACGAATCATCTCCGCGCTGTTTGTACCCAAAAAATAGATATAGGGTCTCTTCATATAACTATGGAGCATTAACTTGGACAATTCATATGCAAAGTTTGCCTTGAATTTATTTTCCATATAAGAAATGAACATCATGAACAGGTTCTTAAACACATAGAATATACCAATCAATACGCCAAGACTTATGATCAGCCCGGCATCTGTGTTAACTCCGAAAGCATCCGCAAACATCACGATATAACTGTTTCCCCACAACTGCTCAGTATCAAGCACTGCATAGATAAACGGCAGTACTGCTGCCACCCCCAGAGTCTCAAAAGCTGCGCCTATTACCACCAAAACAAATACACCTATGGCCTGCTTCCGCTGCTTCAGCGTTAGCAGGCTTAACAACTGTCTGATCGTCATTATGAATGTGTCCACATCGTGTAACAGACTTTTCATCGGTAAACTCCTTAACATCCTTCGCCCTAATGCACAGCATTTTGTTCTTCATACACCGCGTACGGTATTAAAACTGCATAATTTCTTCCATTTTTATCCGTCGCTTTCCAGTCACATATATACGGCATTTCATGTATATATATAAATTCATCTAAAACAAAGTCTCCCGGTATCTCTTCTATAATGCACTCCGGTATGAACTCTTTATCCTCCAGTTTAGCCGCTTCAAAATAAACCGGATTTACTCCTACATGCTCTAAACGTTCCAACTCATCTATTCCCTGCCAGAGAACGTACTCATACGAAACAACACCAAGCATGCCCGCCGTTCGATAACCATGTTCGTTGATATAATCCAGCATAAGCTGATAATATAGTTCTGTATCGCTGTCATGGATAAAATATTTATGAATTTCCTTTCCCTGAAACCCAAAAACTGTATAGGGAATCTCAAAGCTCAGCGCATTTGCCGCTCCCAAACTGCACACGGCAGTCATTGCAACCGCAAGATTCAGCCGTGCCCTGACACTAATCGATATATTTTCCACTACCACTGCAAATGCCGGACACAATATGCCCATGACACCAAGAAGGTATCGCTGCCGATACCAAGTATAACCCATAAGTCCCGCCTGGATAATCAATGCTATAGTCGCAAGCAACAAATATACAAACTGTGCTTTTCTGATTCTGCTGAGCCTGCTGATCACGCAGATCCAGACCGCCAGCAGAAAGTACATAATGGCTGGACTCGGTTCGCTCGTCTCTCCAAGATTCTCTCCAAGCATAACACGAAAATAACGATATCCACCCTCATAGTTAAGTGCGGACTCACACTTTTCTACAAATCGCACTATCAGATCATTTATTTTGGGAAAGCACCTGCTGGTTGCATTAGCAGCAAGATTTCTAATCGCCACTATAATAAATTCCTTAGGATCCAGAATTCCTGAAGCTACTCTATCAACCTCAGAAGTGTTATCGACTCGTTGATCTTCGGTCACTTCTGAAGATGAAGATGCAACTACCGGCAGCGTCATATCCCCTCCTGCTCCGGATGTATCCATGGCAATCTCAACACTGTTTTTCATATCAACCCAAACTGTAGGTCCATCAGCCGATTCTTCATGTTCACCAGAATCTGCTGTCATCTCTACCTTCTCCGCTGCTGCACCAGCAGCATCTTCAACATACTGAGAATTTGGCATATGAACATACTGATAGGTCCTCAAGATATCCGGCAGAAACAGTACGCCAGCTGCCACTGCTCCAATCACCACATACTGCAACAGTACCTGAATCCTGTCTCTTCTGATTATCCGCACAAAACACATCCATACAAAGAAAACCACCATTGCAAAACAGACTGTCGGTTTTGTCAGGTAACCAAACATAACACTGGCAGACAGGTAAACTGCAGACAATCCCTCTTCTCTGCTCATAGAAAGCTTCTCAACCTGTACAAAATCTAACAGTATATAAATAAAGA
This sequence comes from Lachnospiraceae bacterium, assembly GCA_009774655.1. Taxonomy (GTDB): domain Bacteria; phylum Bacillota; class Clostridia; order Lachnospirales; family Lachnospiraceae; genus UBA3282. The sequence goes on along the minus strand of VSOD01000036.1, from coordinate 7,753 downwards.
TAAAAAGGTACGCTCCAGCGACAACATCCGTCTGTGCAGTAAATACCTCAATAATGACCATTGGTGTTAAGCAGTATATCCACGCCGACAGCATCGCAAATTTTCGTGAAGCCCCTATCTTCCTGCTGATTCCATACAGACAGCCTAAGGAGCATACATATGCTCCCGCCTGTACGAGATTGATGATTCTATCCGATCCCTTCAACAAATAAATCTGGGCAATCATATACTCAGTCAATTTTGTATACTGTATTTCTGCCGGCGTTACTGTCGCAAAATACCCTGCTTTTCCATCCTGAATCCAGTGCATGATCTTAGGTAGTCTGTGATATAAGTTATCGATCAGATTCTGTCCTCTCAAAACAGAAAGCAGGCAGATCATGGAACAAAACAGCATCATGCATGTCAAATTTACCCTGTTCTCCTGCCAGAAGTCGTGAATCTTCTTCTCTTTTTTACAGTACTCCAGCACTGCTTTCCCTATATTCTTTCTGATAACATAACCTGCCAACACAACACTCAGAACGCTCCAGAAAAACAATACCACAGGTGTCCCCAAAATCCCAAAACCACTGGATATCTCCATGATCACCCACGTATACAGAGTAATAAAAAGCCACGCCACCGCGATTGATTCCACTACGTTTCTTCTCTTATGAAAGTACATCGTTAAGAACAGCAGATAAGCAATTACCGGCAAAATAAACATCACATTATTCTCCTTAGGCTCTCATAGTACCTTTTCATTCCCAGCTCCAGATTCAAGCATTCGTAATCCCCGATCACTGAACAGATTCTTCCTATATCAAGTACATTTCTTGCTACATCGAATTCTCTTGTTCCCAGATAGACAACGTCTGCCTTTCTGGCAGTTATCTTTTCCGCCATCCTCATAACTTCAAGAATACTGTTTCCTTCTCCTGTACCAACATTATAAAGCGCCTCTTTACTTCCAACACTACGTTTTTCCAGACACAGGCGCATCATCTCCACTGCATCGTCAATATGAATATAATCTCTTACCGGTTCTCCCTGACCATACAGATATATTTTCTCTCCATGCATAATATTCTGCAGGAATGCTGTAACCGCACCAACTCCGGAAGCCTTTCTCTGCCCTTCTCCGTAAGGATTAGCTAATCTGAAAATAACATTATCCATGCCATACAGCTGATTATACATCAGCAGTATCTTTTCCTGCGTGAGCTTCATGATTCCGTAATGGTTAATAGGATAGGTCAGCATGTCCTCCCTTAATTTTTCGATATTCTGATTACCATAGACTGTTCCACCGGAAGAAACAAAAACAAGACGATTCACTTCACATCGCCTCATCTGTTCCAGAAGTTCTATCATTTTAATAATATCTTTATCATAACATATTTCAGGATTCGCCATCGAACTGTCAGGATTCACACTGCTGATCAGCAATATCACCATATCCTGCTGTCTTAACAGCCCATCATCTATCTTCTGTTTGAAATAGTTCAATTTAATATATTTAAGATTCTGTATTCGGGAAGAGCACATTGACCCCTCAACACAATCGCAAATCGTCACATCGTATCCCTTTCCGGCAAGATTCATGCTCAAATTTGTTCCCACAAAACCTGCCCCACCGATTACTAAGCACTTCTTCATCCTACAACGGTTTCCTCCCTGCTTCTCCTGAAAAGACATAGTATTTCTGTATTATACCATACGACCTGCAAATAATAAATACCTGCCTCAGACATCAGTTTTTTCAATTTTAATCGACCTGCTTCCGTATTCAGTCTATCCGTAGAGCAAAATATGCCGCGCAATCTGGCAGGCGTTCAGAAAGATCCCGCATCCAAAGCAGAAGCTGTAAATAAAGCGCAGTTTTCTCTGCGTGTCCATTTCAAGCTCATAACATACACCAACGATCATTATGATCATCGCCATATATAAATATATTGTCGTCCGTAAGATGGATGCATATACTGTTGGTGTTATACCAACCGCAATCTCTGGAATACAGGCCAAAAACAAAATGCATGTTATGCATACTGATCTTTGAATATGCAGATTCTGAAACATGATATATATAACACTCCCAAACCATGCTATTACCGAAAGAACCAAAAAAATTTGTTCTATTATCTCAGCCTGTCCTGCCGGAATGGCCGATGGGACATGATATGTGACAGTTCTCTCTCCTCTTAGATAACTCAACAGAAAATAACATGTCCATACAACATCCAAAATCATCGGAATGGCTGCTGTCAATAATCCCCAGGCTGACCGCCGCTTCCCTGTTACAGCGCAGCACTCTCTTCGTATCCCCAAAATAAGAAATGACAAATTCAGCACAAAAAATATGGGACTTGGAATCGACACAAAATGCATGAAGGCAGAACCGATACCTACACGGATCTTATCCAAAAAAGTTAATCTATAATAATCGGGCATCCATAATTCGGCATCTTTCAATGGGCGAAGTTGATTACCTGGACACATAAAAATGTAAACCAACATAAAAATTGTTATTCCCATACATATCCATACAAGTCCTGATATTTTGTACTTCTTCTTGTATGAATAAACAATAATTCCCATCGTTATGAGCAACAAAATTGCCGCCATGGATTCAAATGCTGTACTGTAAAAAGCAGCCAGACCGACAAATAAAAAATCCTTCTTTGACACTCGATCTCGCTGCAATACCGTATTAAGCAGTCTGTTGATCACATACCATCCAAGAGCAACCACCCATAAATAATTCATGGTCGTAGCAATCCACCCCGTCTGTGCCATGGTTGAAAAAGGATATGCACACAACAGCAATGCCAACCAAATATCCACCTTTTCTGACTCAATTCTTACAACTGCTTTTAGCGTCCATCTCAAATCAAAATACAATAGCATGATCATCAGAAGATTAAAAGTCTTCCAGACGAAATTCGGCGCAGATGTCAAAAATGGAATCAGCAACTCAATGGAAATTCTTGACGACCACGTCAGATAACGATCCATGGTGTATTGTACAAGATTAAACTGATATTTCTCCAAAACACCTGCAAAGACCGCATCATCCCAATATCCCGGAGTCAGCCATAAATGAAAAGGAATATAAAACAACAACAAAATAATCACAGCCTTCTGTTGTGTCTGCCACTTTTTCATATATTTCATCATGCTATACCACCCTTACTACTGCTGTATTCTCCATAACGATGCTTTTTTCCTCCGGTTACACATAGTTTGCAATCAATCTCTCCCACTGCTCCACTACCCGTTCCGGTTCCAGCATCTCCGCCTTTATTAAAGCATTCCCTGACATTCTCTTCCTGCATTCCACATCACCGGCCAGTTCCTCCATCGCCTTTACCAACTCGCCTCTCTGAAAGGCCGGCACCACACGTCCTTCCACCCCATCTGTCACCAGCGGCCCGATTGCCGGTATGTCGTACGCGATCACGGGAAGTCCCATCTCCAGCGCTTCCGTGATTGTCATAGGAAATCCCTCCCACCGGGAAGTCATAACAAACACGGAACCTTTGAGCAGATTTTCTTTGACCTCGTGGATATACCCTGTGATCCGGGCTTTGTCCTGCAGTTTTTTTTCTTTGATCATCTCACGCAGTTTCTGCTCCATACTTCCACCGCCAATGATCAAGAGTTTCCAATCTTTATTTTTCATGGAAAATTCCGCAAACGCCTCTATCAGATCATCGTATCCCTTCTCCTGTTCCACTCTGCCGCATGTAACAAAACACCTGGCGCTGACATCCGCCTTCTCGTGACTCGCAAAGCTTTTCGGATTCGGAATAACGGTTGTATCAAGTCCCAACCGCTGCTCATATTTATCTGCAATATCCTGATTCAGCACAACCCGCATATGCAGCTTCGCGGCACACTTCTGATAGACCTGCACCCGGTTTCTGTAATATCCGGTCTTCCTGTCAAAGTATCCCTCATAAGAACTGTGCTCCCAGCTGATACATCCTGCCCTGATCCTGTCTGCAATATATCCCAGCAGTATCGTGTTCGCACCTGATACAGCAATCATCAGATCGTACTTTTCCGCATTGATACGTTCTACCCACTCTTCCAGATGTTCTTCTGGATAAAATGCCTTCTTCAGCAGCATCTGCGAGATTTTTCCGGAAGTCATTCCTGTAAAATGATATAAAAGTTTAATGCCATGTTGAAAAAAGGATTCCCTGGCTGCCTCAACTTCCTGTACTCTGATCCTGTCAGACAAGGGATAATCATTCCGTTTCCCACCTTCCAGACGGCGGCTCTCATACGTATAAATCGTGATATCGTGGTGTTTCGCCAGTTCGCTGGCTATCAACGATACAACTCTCTCTTCTCCGCCGCATGTTGTCAGAGAACTGATAATAATCCCTATCTTAGCCATATAACGCCCCTGTTCACCCTTCAAAATATTGCAGGATTGCCTGAATGATCCTCTCCGACGCACGCCCGTCCCCATACGGATTGACCGCTCTGGACATCCTCTGATACTGTTCCTGATCATCCAGCAGCGCCCTCGTCAGCCTGACAATATCATCTTTCTTCGTTCCCGCCATCACAACGGTCCCGGCGTCCACAGCTTCCTGCCGCTCCGTCTTATCCCGCAGGACAAGTACCGGAACTCCGCAGGAAGGCGCTTCCTCCTGAAGCCCTCCGGAGTCCGTCAACACCAGATAACTTCTGTCCATAAGGTTATGCATATCTTCTACATCAATGGGGTCAATCAGATGCACTCTTTCCTCCTGCCCCAACAGTTCATGCACCGGCTCACGAACCAACGGGTTCAAATGTACCGGATAGATCACTTCCACATCGGGATATTCTGACACGATCTCCCGCAGGGCCCCGCAGATATCCTGCAGCGGTTTTCCCAGATTTTCACGTCTGTGGGCCGTAACCAGCAACAGACGACCCTTTCTTTCTTCCATGATGGCGGCAAGTGCCGCGTCTTTGTATTGATAATCAGGTGAGATCGTCGTCTGTAATGCATCTATGACCGTGTTCCCGGTCACAAAGACATGATCCCTTATATTCTCCTTTTCCAGGCACGCCCGGTTATTCTCGGTCGGCGCAAAATGCAGATCCGCTATCCTGCCCGTCAAAGTACGGTTCATTTCTTCCGGGTAAGGGGCATATTTGTCATAAGTGCGCAGACCTGCCTCCACATGTCCTACAGGGATCTGCTGATAAAAAGCCGCCAGCGCTGCCACAAACGAAGTCGTCGTATCGCCGTGCACCAGTACCAGATCCGGTTTTTCCTTCTCAAGAACAGGCCGGATCAACGTGAGAATATCTGTTGTGATCGAATGCAGCGTCTGAGACATTTTCATGATCTGCAGATTATAATCCACCTGAATCTGAAAAATATCGATCACCTGCTGCAGCATTTCCCTGTGTTGCCCTGTCAGGCAGACGATGCTCTCTATCTCCTCATATTCCCGCATTTTTTTGATCAGCGGGCACATCTTGATCGCCTCGGGCCTGGTGCCGAAAACGCTCATAATCTTTATCTTCTTCATTTCAAATGACATTCCTTTCACTTCCCGCCGGTCTGCGCTTCGCCTGCTGCCTCCAGGCATTCCCGGATCGTCTGCGCTCTTGCCTGCCAGGAGTTCTCCGCCAGAAACTTTTCCTGCCTGTCCTGTGTGAATTTAGGCGGGAATCCTTCCTGTGCCAGCTGCCTGAGCAGTTCCGTATATTCCCGTTTGTCATGATAAAAGTACACAAACTCGCCAAACCGGTCTATCTCCGGATACCAGCAGGCTACGATGCACTTTCCCCATGCAATATATTCATACAACTTGACCGGATCCACATAAAGGATGATATCGTTGATCTGAAAAGGCATCAGCAGACAGTCCAACTCCTGTACAACTTCCCCCAGACGCCCATGTTCGACCACACCCCTGTAATGAACTCTGTCATGCGCAAGCGGCTGGTGGTCTGCCACCGGCCCGATCAACTCGTAGCGGATATCCTCCTGCTCTTCCAGGCTGTTCAACACCAGCTCGCTGTCAAACCATGCTGACAGGGTTCCTATATAACCCAGCGCATACTGCTCTTTTCTCTGCGGCATTGTGGGCTTCACCAGCGAAATATTGCTGTATCCGTTCCGGACCACCGTGACCGCCTTGCCGGGGCACATCGCCAAAAGTTTTTCCTTTAATTTCAGGCTGGAAGCAAACACCAGATCCGCCCGTTCCAGCAACCTGTACTCCTCTGCACAGGCCCTGCGCAGATTTTTCTCCCGTCTGTCCTGATACAATGCCTCAAAATTATCCATACAGTCATATACAACTGTTCCCCTGTAGTCCTCCGGAATATATCTGCCAAAAAGAGGATAGCCCACCCAGATGACATCATACTCCCTCAGATTCCCCAGCACGCCGGTGTGTATGTGCCTTGCCACTGCCCCGATCAGCCTGTTTTTCTCCTGAAAAGGAATCTGATACAACTCCAAAAGCCGCTTCGGCAGCCTGTTATTCTGATGTTTCGCATGTACCGGCTGCTTCGTCCCCACGACTGTTAAATCATATTCTTTTTCCAGCTCTAATGCAAGTACCTGGGGTCTTTGAAAGATCCAGTTCCATTCTATCCCCATGATATACAACATTTTCTTCATCGTATAAACCGCATCCTTTGCTCTATCCGCTGCATGTCTGCCGGCACCATCACTATCTTACGCATCTTTCACACTGATCATCCTGCCTGATATTTCCCCCATCTGCCTCTGCAAAAATCAAACACGCCCCTGAGCAGTGCCGAACACATCTTCCTTTTTCCCTGCAGAAGCCAGATCATCATCCACGCAAACCTGTTACAGAAGAAATAACCAAGAAAAATCAGAAATCTTCCATTTACATGCCGGCCGCACCGCATATGCAGGCTGTTACACAAAAGCCAGTTTCTCGTGATATAGTAAGCATTCGCCGGCCGCGCATTCCCCGCCGTAGAACCGTTTACCTTGTGGTATACGACTGCTTCCGCACAGTATCGGATATCCACACCCTTTCCTGCTGCCCTCATACTGTACTCTGTGTCCTCATAATACAGGAAAAACCGTTCGTCCATAAAGCCGATCCTGTCTACGATCGCCTTCGACAAAAACAGGGCACATCCATTGGCAAAGCGGCAGGGTCCACTCTGATCAAACTGCCCCTGCTCCGGCTGATCCAGCCCTCTTTGCACCGATTTGCAGATCACCGGCGTAAAATCGCCTCCGGCACACCAGATGACATCTTTTCTGTCTGCATAGTATACTTTCGGCACCACCATCGCCCCCGTCTTCCGGTGGCAGCAAAACATCTTCTCTATCGTATCCGGCTCAATCTCGGTGTCATTATTCAGGAGCAGAAAATATTCGATTCCCTGTTCCATCGACCACTGCATTCCTGCATTATTGGCCCTGGAAAATCCGAAATTCTCCTCCAGTGCAATGAGATGTACCTGCCCGTTGCTCCCCCAGGTATCCTGCAGCGCCGCCAGTGAGCCGTCCGTAGACGCATTATCCACCACCACAACCTGAATCTGTTCACTGACCGTGCTGCGCAGAATGGAGCCGATACAGGTATCATTGTATTTTTTCCCGTTATAATTGACTAGAATAACGCTTATTTTCTTTTCCATATCGGTTCCTTCAATAACGCCAGATATTGCCGCGAAATCCGTTCAGGCGCATATAACGCAAAATCCATGCCATCCTGTCCCCATTCCTGCCCTCTGTCCACAGCGATCATTTGCTCTATCCACT
>VSOD01000359.1 GCA_009774655.1 Lachnospiraceae bacterium | reverse complement strand
AAATGTACGGACGCTGCCGGAGTACGACCGGGTATCAAATCCGCAGGACGTTAAAACTCTTGCAAAGGAAAATGGAGGTGCTTTCGCATACACTACCGCTGTCTGATAATGGAACTGCGCCGCCACATTCGGATGAAGCTGTTCCAATCGGTATTGTTCTATTACATTTCCAATCCTGTATATGGTCTTCTGGCATCTCTTGAAATCATCCTGATATAAAGCCAGGGATATCATGGCATCACTCACCAGATTCAGCAGATCCAGATATTCTCTCGTCTGGATATAGCCTCTGGCTTTCTCAGGTTCCCCTGCCATCTGGTAAGTCTGAACCAACAGTCCCCCATCCTGCCCTGCAAGGCGTGTAGGATCTGACACCGGCTCCAGCATAGCAACATAAGATATACTATTCCATGAATTACGTCCTGCAGAAGAAGGGGCTCTGGATAGTAAAATCTAAAAAGGAAATAATAAACGCTGAATATTCGCAATGAAGAACCCTTATGTTTGTGCCTGCTTTTCCCCTTCATACTTTCCTCCTTGATGACCAGTTCACACGAACAACCTGAAATCTTCCTTTCGTTCCGTTATGCCTTATATCTTACATCTGTAGTATTTAAAAATCGCCTGACGGCGAGGGGTTGAATACCTGCAACCGCTATTTTAAGTGAAAAGCACTTCCCGTATTCTAAATGTGCGCCATAAAGGACGTAAATATTGACATCATTCTCAAAAAGTGATAGTATTACTATCACAAAATAAGAAAGACAGGAGATGTTCCTTATGGGCGAATCCAAGATTCGGAAACAGCAGATGGAGCAACGTACACAGCAGATACTCCATACTGCCCTGAAGCTATTCTGCGAAAAAGGGATTGAAGATACATCCGTGGAGGAGATTGCCAAAGCAGTCGGTGTCGGCCCTGCCACAATCTACCGCTATTTTGAAACCAAAGCAGAGCTTGCGATCTCGGCAGGAATTGCCTACTGGCAGATGGTCGCCGGAAAATATCTGGATTCCCTGTCCCAGGAAGCATATCAGAAGTTGAACGGCATTCGGCAGATAAAATATATTTTCCAGATCTTTACAAAGATTTTTCGGGAAGAATTCTTGTTTCTAAAATTTCTCCAGGAATTCGATATCTTTGTCCAAAGATATCATATTTCAAAGGAACGGCTGGAAGAATATGAAGAATATATCCTGAATCTGAAACCTTATATGACAAATGCTCTGGAAAAAGGCCTTAAGGACAAAAGTCTGGCCTTTTCATACACCATAGATGAAGTATACTTTTCCGTAACACACACACTTCTGAGTCTGATGCAGAAACTGGCCTGCAATGGACACATTCTTTCATCAGACGAACGAGTCGGTCTGGCCTTACAGGTAGAGATTGCAGGCGATCTCCTCCTTAACGGGCTTAACAGCAAAGAATCAAAAAGAGCATAACAGAAAAGAAACAGCAAGGAGGATGCATATGAAATCACTATCTACAGGTAAAATATGGCTATTCGCGGCCGGACAGTTCGGATGGTCCTTATTGTCAGGTCTGATTTCTAACTGGCTCGTATACTTTTATCAGCCGGATGAAGCCTCTGTCGCACAGGGGCAGACACTGTTTATTCCCCAGGGACTGGTTATTCTCGGAATCTTTACGGTCATCGGCGGCATTACCGCCTTCGGACGGCTTTTTGACGCGTTCACAGATCCCTTAATTGCATCCCTGTCGGACCGCTGTACCTCTGAAAATGGCCGGCGTATCCCGTTTTTAAAATGGGCCGCCCTGCCCCTTTCTCTGTCTACCGTGCTTATATTCTGGTCTCCGGTCAATCAGAACAGTTGGATCAATGCCGTTTTCCTGTTCGTGATGGTAATGGTATATTATTTGTCAATCACGGCTTACTGTACGCCCTATAATGCCCTGATTCCGGAATTAGGGCACAACCAGCAGGAACGCCTGAATATTTCCACAATCATTTCTTTTACTTTTATTGCCGGAACCGCAGTTGCCTATCTGGCGCCGGTAATCTGGGGAGCTTTCATCCCGGTATTGGGTCGTGTAGGCGCAATCCGCGCGACGTTCACGGTTATGGCTGTCATCGCATTTTTCTGTATGCAGGTGCCGGTCTGGTCAATCCGTGAAAAAGAATATGTGGATACTGTTCCCTCGCAGGATACCGCGTTTTCCTCCCTCGCTTCCACATTCCGGAATCGGGAATTCCTGAAATTCGTCGGGTCGGACATCCTGTACTGGATTGCCATTACGATGTTCCAGACAGGTCTTCCGTTCTTCGTCACCAGCCTGCTGAAACTTCCGGAAACGATGACCACACTTTATTTTGTCGGTATGACCGCTTTGTCACTGGTATTTTATATTCCGATCAATAAGCTGGCGCCGAAACTTGGCAAGAAAAAGCTGATATTAACGGCCTTCGTGATCTTTTCGTTCTCATATCTCTATACCGGCTTTCTTGGAAGGATCTCTGTAATCTCTGCAAATGTACAGGGTCTGATTCTTATGGTTACGGCTTCCTTACCTATGGCGGTCTTTGGGATCCTTCCTCAGGCAGTGGTTGCCGATATTGCCCAGAGCGATGCGAAGCGCACCGGAAGCAACCGTGAAGGGATGTTCTATGCTGCAAGGACTTTTGCCTTTAAGCTGGGCCAGAGCCTCTCCATGCTCCTGTTTACAGCGGTTTCCACAGTTGGGGATTCCTCGGGAACGGGTTACCGCATTGCAGCGTTTACGGCGGCATGCTTCTGCTTTTTAGGCGGGATTATCTTCCTGTTTTATGACGAACACAAAATCAGCCGGGATATACGGTAGAAGCTTGCCATACATGATCATGACTGTTGTAACCTGTATGGACCGCCATGTCCCGTCAAGGAAATGAAAGGAGAACCCTTACATGGACAGAAGAACCATTCACAATCTGATCATACCGGCAGAAGGATATGCGGAAATAATGGAGTCGGTCGTTCTGCCTTATCTTGCAGAGAGGAAAACGGAAAAATACTGTGAGCGGGAACAAGGAAAAAAGATCTTCTATCTGCGCTGCCTTGCAGACCAGCCTCAGGGCATTGTCATCCTGTCCCACGGTTATACGGAAACAGCCGACAAGCATCTGGAAAATATCTATTATTTTCTTCGCGGGGGATACCATGTCTTCATGCCGGAACACTGCGGACACGGCCGCAGCTACAGGCTGTGCAGTGATACCGGGGATCTCTCTCTGGTACATATTGATGATTATCAAAGATATGTAGATGACTTGCTGTTTGTAAGCCGCCTTGCGGCACAGGAATTCCCGGAGCTTCCCATATGCCTGTATGGCCATTCTATGGGCGGCGGGATTGCGGCCTGTGCAGCGGCACAAGAGCCCCGGATCTATTCGAGGCTGATCCTCTCCTCCCCAATGATACGCCCAAACAGCGCCCCCCTTCCCTGGCCGCTGGCATATCTCGTTGCAAAGACTTTCTGCATAGCAGGCGGGGAAGAACACTATCTGCCGGGAAACCATCCCTATGACGGAATGGAACAATATGCCGACAGTGCTTCTGCTTCCGAATGTCGATTCCTATATTATCAGGATAAACGCTGCAAAGAGCCCTTATTCCAGATGAACGCCGCCTCCTATGGATGGTTTTGGCAGACGTATCGGTTAAACCATGCTCTCCAAAAGAAAGCGTGGCGCCAGATTTCCTGTCCTACCCGGATCTTCCAGGCAGAATACGAAACGTATGTTTCCAAAAGGGAACAGGAACGATTTGTGAAGAAATTATGCAGGAGGAAAAATATAGACGCAAAGCTTATCCGGGTAAAAGGGAGTAAACACGAAATCTTCAATTCCGATAATAAAATATTAGAATCCTATTGGCAAAAAATCTTATCATAGAGCAAAGCATAACAAGCCTCCCCGTTTTTGCAGAATGAGGGGCGGTTTTTACATGGCATTTCTAATTTCTCTTTGATAAAATAACTGTAAATAGAATCTGTCAGCAAAGTCATATTGGAGGAATACGAATATGGCAATTATTACACCGAATTTCAATTTTGATGGGAAATGTGAAGAAGCAATATATCTTTACCAAAAAGCATTCGACGCAGAAATCAACTGCCTGCTTCGGTACAGCGATGCAAAATGGGACGATTTTCATAGAAAACTGTCAGAAGAACAGAAAGAATATATCTATCATGCGGAACTCCTTATCGGAAATCAACGGATCATGATGGCGGATAATCTGGATATCCCTTTTAAACCAAGCACTGCCCTTTCACTGACTATCACACTGGAAACAAAAGAGGATGTTATGCGGGTCTTTGAGATTATGCAGGACGGAAGCGAGATCATTTATCCGGTACACAGCACTACATACAGTTCCTGCAGTGTCAGTTTTATAGATAAATTCGGCTTTCGATGGGTCATTATGACAGATCAGACAGAG
>VSOD01000358.1 GCA_009774655.1 Lachnospiraceae bacterium | reverse complement strand
GACAAACAGCTTCCTCTTTTTCAGATGATTGACCATCTGCATGGTAAAGAGCTGAAACAGGGCGGCCAGACTGGCAACGGAAGTCAGCACGCCCGCCTGCGCATCGGAAAAGCCCACGGAGAGCATGAGAGAGACGAGGAAGGCGCCGCCCGCCAGCTGAACGATGGTCTGCGAAGCAGCGTCGCCGACGATATAACGTCTGCGGCTTTTTTCATAATCCGCCTCGCTTTCCGGCAGCGCCATAAAGAAGATTCTTCGAAAACGTCCTAAAAACCAGTGCATATCAAGCATCAGTCTTTCCATAAGAATACCTTGGAAATCATTCCTTACCTTTCCCGGAGACACATGATCGTATAAAGTCTCTTCTGGCTTCATGCTATAATAGAATCCCGGAATTAGGAATGTATTTTTTTATGCAAATACATGTGTTTTATTGCTCTTGTGTTTCATTGCCCTTCTGACTGACCTTGCTTGTCCTTCTGCCGGCGGAGCGGCTCCACTTTTGATTTTGCAGGATGCCCTTTTGAAGTTGTTTTCACGCCTGTCTTGTGCTATAGTAAACGACATAACAATCATCATATTTTATGAGAAAAAAACGTGAAACAGCGAATCAGAACAGATTCCGTCAAACCGGGGAAAGCAGAAGACACGGAGGCTGGTATGGAAAAATGGACACAGGGCTGGCTTGCTTACAGGCCCGTAAAAGAGGCCGGGAACGCACAGCTGGCAGGAAGCATGAAACTAACGGGATTCGACCGGGAACATCCGATCGTACAAAATGCCGTTTCAGAGTTTTGCAGGGGAATAAAGGGGATGCTGGGCATCTCCACAGTGTTGGTGTGTTCCGGGGAACCGGGAAAAGGGGTGTCGGTGGAGCGCAGGCAGGAAATTCCGTCAGAAGGGTATCATATGCAGGAGACAGGCGGGGCTGTGAACCTGTATGCTTCTGACGAGGCGGGGGTACTGTACGGTATCTTTCATATTTTACGGCTGATTGCCATGGAAGAAGCGCTTGCCGGAATCGATGTTGCCTGCAGGCCGGATAACCCGCTCAGGATGTACGATCATTGGGATAATCTGGACGGCAGCATTGAGAGAGGGTATTCCGGGAATTCTTTTTTCTTTCAGGACAATAAGATCCTTGTGAACGAACGCACAAGGGATTACTGCCGTCTGGCAGCCAGCGTGGGGATTAACGGGGTGGTCATCAACAATGTGAATGTGAAGGAGGCTGCTACCTGGCTGATCACGGAGCGGTATCTGGGGCAGCTTGGGAAGATGGCGGAGCTTTTTGCAGGGTACGGGATACGGTTGTTCTTAAGCCTGAATTTTGCGGCTTCCATAGAGCTGGGCGGTCCGGACAGTGCGGATCCTTTTGACGGGAAGGTGACAGACTGGTGGCGGCAGAAGATTGCACAGGTCTACGAGGCGGTTCCGGAGCTTGGCGGTTTTCTGGTGAAGGCGGACTCGGAAGGACGGCCGGGACCTTTTACTTATGGCAGGACGCAGGCGGATGGGGCGAATATGCTGGCGGATCTGGTCAGGCCCTATGGCGGCATCATTCTCTGGCGTTGTTTCGTCTATAATTGTACGCAGGACTGGCGGGATACGAAGACGGACCGCGCCCGCGCGGCCTATGATAATTTCATCGGCACGGACGGAGATTATCGCGACAATGTGATCCTGCAGATCAAGAATGGTCCCATGGATTTTCAGATCAGAGAACCGGTGTCGCCGCTGTTCGGGGCGCTTCAGAAGACGAACCAGATGCTGGAGGTGCAGATTGCGCAGGAATATACCGGGCAACAGATCGATGTGTGTTATCTGATTCCCATGTTTAAGGAGGTGCTGGATTTCAATACCTGTGCCGGGTGTCCGTCACGGAACGCGTGCACGGGGTCTGCAGCCTGCTGTGAGAAGAAATGCACGGTGGCGGATGTGGTCAGCGGGCGGACGATGCACAACCGGAACGCGGGCCTCTGTGCGGTATGCAATACCGGCAACGACGAGAACTGGACGGGAAATGACCTGGCGGGGGCGAACTTCTACGGCTTTGGACGGCTGGCCTATGATACCGGGCTGACGGCGGCGGAAATCGCGGAGGAATGGATCAGGCTGGCGCTTTCCAATGACCGGGAGGTGGTGGATACCGTCAGAAGGATCCTTCTGACATCCAGAGAAACCTATGAGAAATATACCAGTCCGCTGGGAATCGGCTGGATGGTAACGCCCATGCTGCATTACGGGCCAAGTGTGGACGGTTATGAGTATTCCAGATGGGGCACCTACCACCGGGCGGACTGGCAGGGAATCGGGGTGGACCGGACGAAGCAGGGAACGGGGTATGCGCAGCAGTATGCGAATCCCAACGCCTCCTTGTATGACTGTGCGGAAACCTGCCCGGAAGAGCTGCTTTTGTTCTTTCATCATCTGCCGTATCAGTACCGGCTTCGGTCGGGGAAGACGATCATCCAGCACATATACGACAGCCATTTTGAAGGTGTGGAGGAAGTGGAGGAGATGATCGCCTGTTGGAAAAAGCTGGCCGGTAAGGTGGAGGAGCGTACTTTTGAGAATGTGTCGGAGCGTTTTGCCCGCCAGCTGGAAAATGCCAGAGAGTGGCGGGATCAGGTGAATACCTGTTTTTACAGGAAATGCGGGATACCGGATGAAAAGGGGCGTCAGATATATTAAGGCGCAGCTGCCGGAAAGGAGACCTGTTTGTGGGCAGAACAGGGGAAACCCGTTATGACAGAGAGGAGGCGTGGTCATAAGGATGGATTTATCAAATTATTTTAAGAGCATCATCGATCAGGATCAATGTTCCGTGGTGATCTGTAATATGGAGCATGAGATCATCTACATGAATCCGGCGGCAGTGGAGCGGTATGGAAAGCGGGGCGGCGATGGGATTGTGGGACAGAGTATTTTTGCCTGCCACAACAGGCAGTCGGAGGAACTGATCCGGCAGGTGGTGGACTGGTTTGCGGAGAGTACGGCGCACAACAGGATCTATACGTTTCACAATGAGAAGGAAAACAGGGATGTGTACATGATCGCGCTGCGGGACGAGGCCGGGACGCTAATCGGGTATTATGAGAAGCATGAGTGCCGGAATGCGGAGACGGAGGCGATGTACCGGTTTTCGTGAATGACGGCAGAAGTGATAAGGGCATGACGGTATGAAAACAATCTACCGCTATGGCATTGCGTGTTACAGGAAACGCTGTAAGGTGCTTGCGGGTTAAGACTTAAGAAAGGATGAGTTACAGATATGAAGTACAATTTTACAGATATTATCGAGCGAAACGGCAAAGATGCGATTGCGGCGGAGAAGATCCCCTATGCGGCGGATGTGCAGGTGAAAGAGGGATTCAGCCGGATTCCCATGTGGGTGGCGGACATGAACTTCGCGACAGCGCCGTCGATCCCGCAGAAGGTTGCGGAGCGTCTGGAGCATCCCTTATACGGCTATTTTGAACCGCGGCAGGAGTATTATGACGCGATCATCCGCTGGCAGCAGGAGCGGCACGGCGTGCAGGGGCTGACGAAGGAGTGCATCGGGTATGAGAACGGCGTATTGGGCGGTGTGGTCAGCGCGCTCAACGTGTTCTGTTCCAGGGGCGATAAGGTGCTGCTGCATTCCCCGACGTATGTGGGATTTACGGGCAGCCTTGGGAACAACGGCTATGATATGGTGTTAAGTCCTTTGCAAAGGGATGCACAGGGCGTATGGCGTATGGATTTTGCGGATATGGAGAAGAAGCTGAAAGAGCAGTCGATCCATGCGGCGGTATTCTGTTCCCCGCACAATCCGTGCGGCAGGGTCTGGGAACGGTGGGAACTGGAAGAAGCCATGGCGCTGTTTAAGAAGTATGACGTGATGGTCGTTTCGGATGAGATCTGGTCTGATATTATCCTGGACGGCAATACCCATATACCGACACAGTCAATATCGGAAGACGCCAGAATGCGAACGGCCGCGCTGTATGCACCGTCCAAGACCTTTAATCTGGCAGGTTTGATCGGCAGCTATCATATCATCTACAACCCGTGGATCAGGGACAGGGTTTTAAAGGAATCTTCCCTCTGCCACTATAATTCCATGAATGTTCTGTCCATGTATGCGCTGCTGGGAGCTTACAGCGACGAAGGGGCCGAGTGGGCGGACGAGCTTTGTCAGGTGCTGAGCAGCAATGTGACTTACGCCTGCGATTACATAGCGGAGCATTTCCCCGGTGTCTCGGTGGCAAGGCCTCAGGGAACTTATATGCTGCTTTTAGATTGTAGTGACTGGTGCAGTCAACATGGAAAGACCATCGACGATGTACAGAGAGCGGGCGTGGAAGCAGGTGTGATCTGGCAGGACGGACGGGCTTTCCACAGTCCATGCGGTTTCCGCATGAATCTGGCGCTGCCGAAGACGCTGCTGGAAGAGGCAATGGACCGCCTGCGGAAG
>VSOD01000357.1 GCA_009774655.1 Lachnospiraceae bacterium | reverse complement strand
TGAGCTTTACGGGCTTTTTTGATTGCCAGTCCTAACGGTCTGAAATCAAAGTCAAAATCGTTGTTTCTTTTGTCCATGCGTTCACCACCTGTACTCTGAAAACTTTTACCCTTATATTTTACAGAGGTGTGGTATCCTACTAAACGATGTGAAATCCTATTTGCATAATTGTTGCTATTTATATAAGCGGTTATAATAGATGTAAATTAGCACATAAATGGATGTTCTTTCTAAAATTTCACATTCGCTCCATATTGGAGTGTTAAACTGAAAAAAGAGGTGATTAATATGGCGACATTACTTATTGTTGAAGATGACCGAAAAACAAATGAAGCGATTTGCGAGTATTTGAAATTAGCGGGACACAAATTAATTCCTGCATATGACGGGGAATCTGCGCTGCAATGTTTTAGCAATAGCAGGATTGACTTAATTGTACTTGACATTATGCTTCCAAAAATATCGGGACTTTCTGTTTTGCATGAAATCAGAGAAAAAAGTTCTGTCCCGATACTTATGCTAACAGCAATAGGGGACGAATATACACAAGTTTCCAGCTTTGACGGACAGGCAGATGACTATATCGTAAAACCCTTTTCCATGATTTTGTTAGGGCGGCGCATTACTGCACTTTTAAGAAGAAGCGGAAAGGGGATTTTGCCAGATACAATCGAATTTGGAAATGTAATTGTAGATTTTTTAGGTTATACAGCAAAAGATGACAATGGAAAAATCGACGTTACTCCAAAAGAGATTGACTTGCTGAAATTGTTTGTGGAGCATAAAGGACTGGTTCTGACCCGTTCCCAGATACTTGACGATTTATGGGGCGACAGCCATCCTATTATTGACAGGACAGTAGATACTTATATAAAAAACCTGCGAAAAAAACTGCATCTTGACTGCATTGTTACTGTAAAAGGAATTGGATATAAATATGAGGTGGACTAATATGGCACGAATAAAAATATTTCCTAAAACATTTTTATATACATTGAGCGTCTTGATATTTATTGTAATAACTGCACATGGCATCATGTATGTTCTTGCCCCACAAATATCTTTAGGACTTGTTGGCGAGAAAGGAATGGAACTGGACGGATTTTTAGTCAGTACGGACGTAGATGCCTCACAGTTTGTAACATTTACGATAAAACGTGCCCTGCCTGTTTCTGTTTCCTGTTGTATCGTGATTGCCATTGTCTGTGCTGCACTTTTTTCCAGAAGCATGACGCGAAATATTTGTCACTTATCAGAAACAGCGCTGCGCATGACAAAAATGGATAAGTCTGCGATATGTTCTGTTACTTCGGGAGATGAAATTGAAGATTTGGCAGGAAATATCAATAGTCTTTACAGGAGTTTGCTGAAAGCAATCCATAATCTTGAATTAGAAAAAAAGTATGTGCAGGAAAGCGAGAAATTGAAAATAGATTTTTTGCGTGCAGCTTCCCACGAATTAAAAACGCCTGTTACTGCTTTAAACGCCATTCTTGAAAATATGATACTTGGAGTAGGAAAATATCAAGACTATGACGTATATCTGCCAGAGTGCAAAGAAATAACAGAACAGCTTTCCGAGATGATACATGAAATTTTAGAAACATCCAAAATGAATATCATAAATGAAGAAAAACCGACCGAAATAAATTTGCCAGAACTGCTCACAAACCTTTGTGAGCCATATAAACTGATTGCCGTTGCAAACGAGATAAATTTTTCTGTCTGCCTGCCACAGCATTTTACAGTCAGTATACCCATTTCCTTATTTGAAAAGGCAGTTTCTAATATTCTTGCAAATGCAGTTGCATATACAGAAAGCGGGAAGCTGATTTCTGTTTCTATGGATGGCAGAAATCTTGTTGTTGAAAATGAATGTGTCCCTGTTCGGCAATCCGAAATCCCCCGGTTGTTTGAGCCATTTTACCGTCTTGATTATGCAAGAAGCAGAGAGCAAGGAGGAAATGGCTTAGGCTTGTATATTGTGGACACTATTTTTTCTGCACTTTCTATTCCATATACGTTTCAAGCGAAAGACAATCCGCAAAGAATGTGTTTTACTATATATTTATGATGAAAAACCCTCCGATGTTTCGGAGGATTTTTTTCTTCCGTTTATTTTTCACAGATATTCCATATACGTTCCATATAGGAATGTTATTTTAATATTGTGTTCAAAAAATAAAAAACGGAGGTATCAAAATGAATTTTTTAAAACGGGCAATGTTATATGTTACTCGAAAAAAAGGGAAAAGCATAGTGCTTTTTTGTATATTGCTTATTATGGCAACCTTTGTCTTGTCGGGATTGTCTATCGGGAAAGCTACAAAACAAGCACAGCAAAATCTGCGTCAAAGCCTTGGCGGTTCTTTTCATGTCTGGACGGACTACACAGATAATAACCCCTATCTGCATAAAGAGTCGGACGAGGATGAAAGTGGAGGGACTGGATATATCATGTATTCCACAGAGCAGTTATCCTCTGATATGGTGAAAAATATCCGTGATATAGCAGGAGTGAAATATTGCGATGCATTTGATGAAACATTATTGGATTTTGAACAGTTGTCTTTTTTCAAGGGGACAATTCCTTTGGAGGAAGAATTAGGGAATAGCACGACTACGGTAAGTCTATGGCGTTCCGAAGAACACAATTTGTTTACAAATGGCGTTGTCAAACTAACGGAAGGCAGGCATATTACAGAAAAAGATACGGGGAAAGCAATTATTTGTAAAGATTTGGCTGATAAAAATGGCTTAGGGATAGGCGATATGCTGAAAACGAGGTCTATGGATGGGCGCAGCATGACACTGGAAATCGTTGGATTGTTTACAGCAATGGAAACAGAAAAAATCGGCAAGAATATAGAGGGCTATAATAAAATACAGAATCGGGTGTTTATAGATATAGCGTCGGCAATTCTTATCGAGAACACCCCTGCAGTTCAGGGATTTTCAGAAGTTTCAATTACCATAAACGACCCAGAAGAAATGGATGAAATTATCGAAAAAGTGAAAAAGACGCCTGGATTTAAAGAGGATGGATTTACGATTGATACGGACAATGAAACTTATGAAAATACGGCTTCCTCTCTGGAAAGTATGGATAAACTGGTGATAGGTCTGCTGATTGCGGCTATCCTTGTCAGCGTTGTAATCTTATCGCTTATTCTTACTCTATGGGGAAAATCACGTGTCCGTGAAACAGGTGTGTTCCTCTCGCTTGGCATAAAAAAGACAGACATTATAGGGCAATATCTGACAGAAGTATTGCTGATTGCAATCGTTGCTTTTGGGATTTCCTTCTTTACAAGTAATATGGTTTCAAACCGTATCGCCGATGTGCTTTTACAGCAGGATATACAGAATAAAATAGAAGAACCGAATGACGTGCAGCAAGATGACATTGTGATAGAATCGTTTGAAAGTACAGCATTAGGAGGTGTAGACAATATAGAATTGAGCGGTGCAGAAAATACAGATTATTTGGAAACGGATATTGAAGTTTCTGTAAGCATAGAAAATTTATTACAGCTATATCTTGTTGGATTTGTAATTATCATTGTATCTGTTATGATATCGTCTATTGCGGTCATGCGTTTGAAGCCGCGTGAAATTTTATCCCGCATGAGTTAGGAGGAGAAAAAGATGACAACGCTAATATGTGAAAACGTAACATATCAATATGAAAAAGGCTCAAAGGTCTTAGAACATATCACAACTCAATTTGAAACAGGAAAAATGTATGCGATACTTGGTGCATCTGGTTCTGGGAAAACGACCCTGTTATCATTGATAGGCGGTCTTGATATTCCACAGGAAGGAAAAATTATGTTTAATGGCAGGGATATATCGGAGATGGGACTTGAATACCATAGGCGCAATCATGTTTCTGTCATATTCCAGAATTACAATCTTATTGATTATATGACTCCGATTGAAAACGTAAAATTGACCGCAAAACAGGACGCCCTGCCAATATTAAAGCAGCTTGGATTGACGGAGGATGAAGCAAAACGAAATGTAATGAAACTGTCGGGAGGACAGCAGCAGCGTGTGGCAATTGCCCGTACACTGGTATCGAATGCCCCTGTTATTTTAGCGGATGAACCAACGGGAAATTTAGACAAAGATACTGCCGCAGAAATTACGGGGATTTTGAAAAATTGCGCCCATCAGATGAATAAATGCGTAATTATTGTTACCCACTCCAACGACCTTGTAAAACAAGCAGATACCGTTTTTAAGTTAAAAAAAGGCAGGTTGCTTCAAATATGAAATACGAGTGGATATATTGCCCGATTTGCAAAAAAAAGACGCATAACAAATTTAGGGAAGATACTGTTTTGAAAAACTATCCGCTTTATTGTCCAAAATGTAAACGGGAAACGATAATTAACGCAAAAAATATGCAAGTATTTATCATCACAGAGCCAGACACATAGATGCAGAGCCGATGAACGTGTGAGCAATC
>VSOD01000356.1 GCA_009774655.1 Lachnospiraceae bacterium | reverse complement strand
GTAGTCTGCCGCGACCACGAACACACACCCTTCGCAGTCGAAGAAATCCCGCATGGCTTCCAGCAGTTCCACGCCATCGGCAGGCGCAAGCCTGTCCAGACCATCCACAAAGATGATGACCTTGCCCTTATCGCCGCCCTTCTTTTGAATCAGCTCCGAAAAGTTTCTGACAGCCTTTTCCAGAGAATCCGCCGGACCGTCCTGCAACAGTGCATCCGTAAAATTCTGTCCGTCCGTACTGCCCTGGGAGATAAAACCGGACGTGATATTGATCAGCCCCTTTGTGACCTTGATCATACGGTCTTTCGCCGCACCGCCGCCTGTACCGCCAAGCTGGCTGATCAGCTTATTGCCCACCTGCAGGGGCAACTGCTCTGCCGATACGGAACGGGAAAACTGCCCGGCATGGAACCAGAACTGATTCCCCCGATACCCCTCTTCCAGGCTTTCGGATAACATCTGCAGAATACTGTTCCTGCCGCTTCCCCAGCTTCCCTGGATTACGATCGTCATCGGTGTCGCACATTCACTGATAAAGCCTGACACGCCCTCGATATACTTCTTGATGCCGAGCTGTTCCTGCACCGCCGCCGTGCCGGACACCCCGGCGCCTTCTGCCAAACCGGCTTTCTCACCGCTCCCGGCACTTCCGGTCACACCGCCTGCACCGTCTTCACTGTCTGCCCCGTCAACAGACAACTCGGTCTCCCTTTCCTCCGGCTCGGGTAAAACAGGCATCGCCAGTTCACAGTCCGGATACCGGCTGCCCAGATATTCCATAAACCCGGATACTTCGGCGACATATCTGTCATATTTCCTGTTGGATCTGGTCATGCCCAGCGGAAAATCTCCGAACCGCAGGCTCTCAACCCATTTTCTCTGACCGCTGTGGAGTGTCAGCGCCACCCCCACATGGCCGATCCTGTCTTCCGCATTCGCCGTACTCTGGGCGCCTGCTGCCTTCGCCGCGCTGCTCAAAAGCGCCATACCGCCGGACAGGACACCGCCCAGCACATTATCCAGATTTTCTTCCTGCCACTCACATTTTACCATGTCTTCCATGGCGTATTCTTCCGAGATCACGCTGCCGCCCTGTCTGATAAAATGAAACACGCCCCGCTCTTCGTTGATCTCGATCCGCTCGTCTATACCAAAGGACGTGTCAAACCCGACGGTTCTCTTCTCCACATGAGGCGCGATCGCCTGTTCCACAAAATCCAGAACTTCCTCCCAGATTTCCCGGTCCACCGTATAAGACCGCGAAGCACCGTTGGTCAGCGCAAATTCCAGTATGCCCGCAGACCGTCCCAGTGCCCGTACATCCTGATAGCACACGATCTCAACCTGCCCGGACTTCGACCGAAATTCCGCCCGGTCGTCCCTGAGGTTGAGGATCCCGCCGGTCAATCCCATACCGACAACAAGAGAATACCGGATCCCCTCCGCCATCAGCCGCCTTTTCCGCTCTTCGATATAAGGCTGCACCGCTTTCTCAATATACAGAAAAGCCTCATGAATATTTTTCCTGCTCACAACGCAGGACTCCGTCCGCCCGTCTTCCGTTATGAACTGGATCCGGTCCAGCCCCTTTTTCACTGCCACCAGCGCAGAATAATCGTATACCGCCTTCTGCACGCTGCTCGTGATAAGTTCCGTCCTGTCACGGTATACCGCCAGATGACCGGATTTCATCAACCCTTTCACTTCGGCCGTATAGATCGGCCCGGACTCTCCCGCCGAAACCTCCTTCCCGGCAGTCTTTTCGCCGCAATACGGACAGAACACAACGCCGTTATCAATCTCCCGGCCGCACTTCATACATTTCATTTCCCATGCCCCCTCATCTTCATTTCACATTAAGTGTATAACAAAAAGCGCCGTTTTTCAACAAAATAACGGTGTCGGTTTACGTCACAAGTTACAGTTCACGGCCTAACCGGCCGCAAACTGTAACGCATCCAGCCCATTCCAAGTCGCCTTCGGCGAGGGGTCGGATGCCTGAAACCGTAAAGTTATCGGCCGGATGCCCTGCAGCAGGGTGCAGGGCACCGAGAATAGTAACCGTCACAACTTCTATTATTGCGAGCACACAGCATCGAGATTGTAAAGCAAAAAAAAGCGTGCTACAATAAAAAGCATATAACAAACATGAAATTTTTCACAGTATACAAAAGGAGATATCCCACTATGAACAAACTAAACGATCTGGTGGCCCTGTGCCGAAACCATCCCGTCTACATCCAGACCCATAATTTCCCCGACCCTGACGCGATCGCCTCCGCCTATGGCCTGCAAAAGCTGCTGGCGCTGTACGGGGTGGAGTCCCGGCTATGCTATGACGGGCGGATTGACAAACTGAGCGCCTCCAAAATGCTGGATGCGTTCCAGATTCAGATGTCCCCCTATGAAAAACTGCGCGCCGACATGCTGGAAACGGACCCGATCATCTACGTGGATACCCAGAAACACGGCGGAAACGTGACGGACTTCATCGGCGACGAGGTGGCCTGTATCGACCATCATCCGACCTTCGTTCCCATGACATACCAGTATCAGGATATCCGCATCACCGGCGCCTGCTCTTCCCTGATCGCAGAATATTACGCGCTTTCCGGCAATGTACCGGACAAGGATACGGCCACTGCGCTGCTCTACGGATTGAAAATGGACACCCTCCAGTTCACCAGAGGCGTGACGGACTTCGATATCCAGATGTTCGCCTTCCTGTTCCCCCACTGTGACCAGGAGAAGCTGTCCGATCTGGAGAGAAACAACATGGAATTTTCCGATCTGAAAGCCTACGGTGCGGCGATCGAAAATATAGAAATTTATGATAAGACCGGTTTCTCCTGCATCCCCTTTTCCTGCCCGGATGCGCTGATCGCAATCCTGTCAGATTTCATCCTCTCTCTGATCGAGGTGGAGGTAGCGGTCGTGTTTTCTTTCCGCGCAGACGGCGTCAAACTGTCCGTTCGCTCGGAGGATCCGGACATCCACGCCGGCAATCTGCTCCATGAAGCCTTAAAAGATGTGGGAAGCGGCGGCGGACACGCCTCCATGGGCGGCGGGCTGATCAACAACGACCGCCTGCCGGAACTGGGAAACTTCCCCAAAGATTCGATACGAAATCTGTTTCTAACTGTTTTGGGCAGCCGCTAAAGGCTGCCTGTTCTTTACTCAAACGCCCCTTCAAACCGGGCCTGCTGCATCTGGAAATACTCCCCGCGTTTCCTCATCAGTTCCTCGTGGCTGCCCTGCTCGGCGATGCGGCCGTCTTTTACCACCAGGATCAGATCCGCATGACGGATCGTGGAAAGCCTGTGGGCGATCACGAAGCAGGTCTTGTCCGCCATCAGGCTGCGCATGGCCTTCTGGATCTGCATCTCCGTGCGGGTATCCACATTGGAAGTCGCCTCATCCAGAATCAGCATCCGGGCATCGGAAAGCATGGCTCTTGCGATGGTCAGAAGCTGTCTCTGCCCCTTGGAGATATGCACCCCGTTGTCGGAAAGCTGTGTTTGGAAGCCTTCCGGCAGCTTTTTGATATAGGAGTAGATCATGGCCGCTCTGGCCGCCTTTTCCACCTCTTCCATGGTGATATTTTCCCTGCCGTAGACAAGATTTTCATAGATCGTCCCGTGGAAAAGCCATGCGTCCTGCAGTACCATGGTGTAGGCGCCGCGCAGACTGTCTCTTTTGATATCGTAGGCGTCCTGTCCGTCCAGCAGGATACAGCCCTTACTGATGTCATAGAACCGCATCAAAAGGTTGATGACCGTCGTTTTTCCTGCACCGGTAGGCCCCACTATGGCGATCTGCTGTCCCGCTTTCGCATGCAGGTTAAATTCCTTCAGTATCCGCTGCTCCGGCTGATAGCCGAAAGAAACATCCCGCAGGATCACATCTCCGTAAACCTCCTCCAGCACCCGCGCCTTCTCCCCGTCCGGCCGCTCCGGCAGCTCGTCCATCAGCCGGAATACCCGCTCCGCCGCCGCAAAAGCAGACTGGGCTTCTTCGACCGAATCCGGAAAAGCGGCCGGGAATGGCTGATGATAAACTTCGTCAGCATCATGGAAACAGGGATCGTCACCACGAAGATCAGCACCATCATCGGTGCGATGGACAGCATCATCACCAGAGAAAAGAGCACCGTGATCACACTCTGTAAAATCTGCAGGAAATCGTTGGAAAGCGACTGGTTCACCGTATCAATATCGTAGGTGACGACGCTGATGATATCACCCGTGGAATACTCGTCAAAAAAGGCAACCGGCAGCCGGGACAGGTTCTCAAACACGTCTTTCCGCATCTGGTAAATAATCCGCCTCGTCAGATAAATCGTCAGCAAAGACAACAGATAGGATAAAACGGCCGAGATCACATAGAGGACTGCCATCCCGCCCGTATAATATAATACTTTCTCAAAGTCCACGCCGCCTGCCCGTATGCCGATGGCGTCGATTGCACGTCCGGAAAGCCTCGGTCCCA
>VSOD01000355.1 GCA_009774655.1 Lachnospiraceae bacterium | reverse complement strand
ATCCGGCGTTTGAGAAGATGCTGTTTCCGATCGAGTAAGGGACACAGACACATGGAGAGAAATGAAGAAGGCAGAAAAGGTATGAAGGTAAAGGGGAGAAGAACCGGACATTGTTATGCCGGTACGGGGAGAACGGTAAAGCGTGCGTGGTGCGCGGGCAGGATCGTCGTGTTGTGCGTGGCGGCGTGTCTGCTTATGAGTTCCTGTCAGGGGGTAAGGAAGGAAGAGGAGAAGAAATCGATCCGCATCGGCATCAGTCTGTATCGCGGGGACGATACTTTTATCAATAATATCCGCAGTATCATAGAAGAAAAGGCCAAGGAATATGAGCGGGAGAGCGGCATCAAGGTGACGCTGGATATTCAGGAAGCCAAGGGCAGCCAGAATACACAGAACAATCAGGTGGAGCGGTTTATCGCTCTGGGATGCGACGTGCTGTGCATTAATCCGGTGGACCGCATGGATACTTCGCTGATCATCGACAAGGCGATGACTGCGGGGGTGCCGGTGGTGTTCTTTAACCGTCAGCCGGTGGAGGAGGACATGAACCGCTGGGACAAGCTCTTCTATGTGGGTGTGGATGCAAAAGAGACCGCCGTCCTGCAGGGGAAGATGGTGGTGGATCTGTACCGGAAGCAGCCGGAGGCGGTGGACCTAAACGGAGACGGCGTCGTAAGCTATGTGATGCTGGAGGGAGAGAGCAGCCACCAGGATTCCCTGATCCGCACGGAGTGGTCCGTTCAGACGCTGAAAGACGGTGCGGTGCCGATCGAGAAGATTACCGGCGGGATCGCCAACTGGGAGCGCAGTCAGGCGTCGGCGCTGATGGAACAGTGGCTTATCGAGTATCCGGATACCATCGAGCTGGTGATCAGCAACAACGACGATATGGCGCTGGGGGCCATCGACGCTCTGGAGCGGGCACAGACGGAGGGGGTGAATGTGATCGGCATCGACGGCACCACGCCGGGACTGGAGGCTCTGGAAAACGGAAAACTGCTGGGGACGGTCTCTGCCAACAAGGAGATCTACTGCAGCGCCGTTCTGGAACTGGCTGCCAGCTGTGCGCTGGAGGAAGCGCTGCCGGAGGAATATCCCTTGACGGACGGCACCTATTTCTGGACGCCGCAGGAGATTTTAATTACAACAATCAAAGAAAATCCATAACTATTCCAAAAAAATCTTATGGAAAACGAACAGAAAATCCGATACAATAGCCTTGTCAGTAGTCATAATGTGTAAAAGGGAGTGCACATTATGGCATAAAATGATAAAATCGCCTAAATATGGCAGAATAAAGGAGGATTTGTAACTATGAAATTGAAAAAAGTGCTTGCGATAGCAATGGCATCCATGATGGTATTCGGCTTGACAGCATGCGGCGGCAATGATGCAGCGCCTGCAACGACAGAAGCGCCTGCAGAAGAGGCTCCGGCTGAAGAAGCACCTGCAGAGGAGGAGGCTCCGGCTGAGGATGCAGCAGCAGAGACAGAGGCTGAGGCAGAAGACGCAGCGGCAGAGGATGCTGACGCAGCAGCGGCAGCAGCAGGCGAAGGCGGCAACATCGGTGTCTGCATCTACAAGTTCGACGACGCATTCATGACCACATATCGTAACGCACTGCAGGAGATCCTGGAAGGCAAAGGTTACACAGTGACTTTCATGGATGGTAAGAATGACCAGGCTGAGCAGAACAACCAGATCAACAACTTCATCGCACAGGGCGTTGATGCGCTGATCATCAATCCGGTTATGACATCTGCAGCAGACCAGATCATCGCTACCGTTAAAGACGCAGGCGTACCGACCGTTCTGATCAACCGTGAGCCTACGGCAGAGCAGATGAGCGCATACGACAAGCTGGTTTATGTAGGATGTGACGCACGTCAGTCCGGCACCATGCAGGGTGAGCTGATCCTGGATACCGAGAACAAGGGTGATATCAACGGCGACGGCAAGGTTTCCTACATCATGATCCAGGGTGACCCGGAGAACGTTGACGCTCAGTATCGTACAGAGTTCTCTGTAAAGGCACTGACAGACGCCGGCATCGAAGTGGAAGAGCTTGACCTGCAGCGTGGTGACTGGGACCGTAACAAGGGCCAGGAGATTGCACAGAACGATCTTGCAAAATTCGGTGATGAGATCGAAGTAGTATTCTGTAACAATGACGATATGGCAATCGGCGCTCTGCAGGCAATTCAGGCAGCCGGCCGTAAGGTAAACGAGGACATCTATCTGGTAGGTGTTGACGCTCTGGACGCTGCTCTTAACGAAGTGGCAGCAGGCAACATGACCGGTACTGTTCTGAATGACGCTCAGGGTCAGGCAGAAGGCGCTGTTGCAGCTATGGAAGAGCTGCTTGGCGGCAAGACATATGCATCTGGCGAGCAGTCCATCTATGTAGACTATGTGAAGGTTACTCCGGATAATGTAGCTGACTTCCAGTAAACCGAAGCAGTCCATAACAATATGAGAATGTAAATCAGAAAGAAGTGCGTGTGCACCAGGCGCATGCACTTCTTTCTAATACATAAAGGGGGTTATCAATTTGTCAGACTATCGTTTGGAGATGCACAATGTCGTTAAGACATTTCCAGGTGTCAAAGCGTTGAACGGTGCGCAGTTGAATTTGCGGCCGGGTACGGTTCATGCCCTGATGGGCGAGAACGGAGCCGGCAAATCCACCCTGATGAAGTGCATGTTCGGTATCTACCACATGGACGAAGGGGAAGTGATCTATGAAGGAGAAAAAGTGCAGATCAAGGGTCCGCTGGATGCCTTGAACCGCGGTATCGCCATGGTACATCAGGAGCTGCAGCCGATTCCCGAGAGAAGTATCGGCGAGAACATCTATGTAGGGCGCTATCCGGTTAAGAAGCTGGGTCCGGTGACCGTGATCGATCATGATAAAATGTATGAAGATGCGGCCAGAGTATTGGAAGAGGTGCATCTGAATTACGATCCGAAAGCGAAGCTGGGAAGCCTTTCGGTATCCCAGATGCAGCTGGTCGAGATCGCGAAGGCGGTTTCCGCCGAATGTAAGGTGCTGATTTTGGATGAGCCTACCTCATCCCTGACAGCGGCAGAAGTAGAAGCGTTATTTACCATCATCAATGAGCTGCGCAGCAAAGGCGTGTCCATTGTCTATATCAGTCACAAGATGGATGAGATCCTGCGCATCAGTGATGAAGTTACGATCATGCGGGACGGCCAGTATATCGGAACCTGGTCGGCCAAAGACCTGACCACGGATTTCATCATCACCAAGATGGTTGGCCGTGAACTTTCCGAGTTGTATCCTACGCGTGAGAATGTACCTGGTGAAGTGGTGTTCGAAGTGGAAGATTTCACCTCCATCAATCCTAAAAGTTTCCGCCATGTATCTTTTCAGCTTAAGAAGGGTGAGATCCTCGGTGTGGCAGGCCTGGTGGGTGCACAGCGTACAGAGTTGATGGAAGGCCTGTTCGGGCTTCGCAGCCACACGGCAGGCAGGATCACATACAAAGGGCAGGAGATCAGGATCAACCAGCCCAAGGATGCCATCAACAACGGCATCGCCATGCTGACAGAGGACAGACGTGCCACGGGAATTCTGGGTGTGCTGTCCATAGCGGATAATGTATCCATCGCGTCCCTGAATCAGTATCTGATCGGCGGGATCATGCTGGACGATGCCAAGATCGAGAAGCTGGTACAGGAGAATGTGGCCAAACTTTCGATCAAGACGCCGTCCTCGAAGACGCAGATCCAGTCGCTTTCCGGCGGTAACCAGCAGAAGGTGCTGATCAGCCGCTGGCTGGCCAACAGTCCGGATGTCTTTATCATGGATGAACCCACACGCGGTATCGACGTGGGAGCCAAGTATGAGATCTACTGTATCATTGCCGAGATGGCGAAACAGGGCAAGAGTATCATCATGATCTCTTCGGAGATGAGCGAGCTTATCGGTATGTCCGACCGCATCATGGTCATGTGTGACGGCCGGGTGACCGGATTTATCGGCGGCGATGAGGCGAATCAGGAGAACATCATGGCGCTTGCAACGCAGTTTGAATAAGGAGGGAGAACAGTATCATGGCAAATTCATTTAATTTGAAAAAATTTATCTCCAATAATGCGATCATTATCCTGATCGTATTGTTGGCTGCGCTGACAGGACTTACAACGAAGAATTTCTTTTCGGTGACCAACTTTAAGAATCTGGTAGTCAATGTATCTCCCCGATTCATTATCGCCTGTGGTGTGTCGGGCTGTCTGATCACCAAAGGTACGGACCTTTCCGCAGGACGTGCGGTCGGTCTGGCGGCTTGTCTTTCGGCTATGCTGTTGCAGAGCCTTGATTATTCCGCACGTATGCTGCCCTGGATGCCGGATATTCCGTGGCCGGTGGCTTTGATCATCGTTATGGCTATCATGGCATGTTTCGGCGGTGTTAACGGTGTTGTTGTTTCCGTGTTGAAGGTTCCGCCTTTTATCGCGACGCTTGGTATGCAGACCATTATCTACGGT
>VSOD01000354.1 GCA_009774655.1 Lachnospiraceae bacterium | reverse complement strand
TTGGTGACATTTACGGTAACAGATACGGTGTCGGATGCGGACAGGGTGATTTCCTTTACAGCGAGGGCGAAGTCCGAGTAGGACAGTCCGAAACCGAAAGGATAACGCACAGGCACCTGGAAGGTGTCGAAGTAGCGATAACCCACATAGATGCCTTCTTCGTATTTCTCGGTATCCACGTTGCCGTTGTTGTGTGAGAAAGTCCCGGAATTCGGGTAATCCTCGTATTTGCAGGCCCAGGTATCGGTCAGTTTGCCGCTGGGAGTCACGTCGCCGGTAAAGAGAGAGGCAACGGCGTTTCCGGTCTCCATACCGGCCTGGGAGATCAGTACCACGCCGGAAATATTCTCATAGGTGTCAAGGAAGGAAAGATCAATGATACCACCGGAGTTGATCAGCAGGATTACGTCCTTGTACATGCCGCAGATGGTCTTTAAGATTCCGGCTTCCTTTTCATTTAAGTAATAGTCGCTTTCTTTGGCGAAGCGGTCGGCGCCTTCGCCCGCGATACGGCTGATCACGTATACGGCCGTGTCTGCATCGGTCTTCTCCGGAAGATCGCCTGCCGGCATGGCGTACTGTGTAGCGGCATAGATATGGAACTGCGCTACGGAATCACAGCCGGACTTGTCGAACTGCTCCCAGATCTTGTTGCGCCACTCGATACGGGACTGCTCGTACTGTTTGCGGAAGCTCTCCACCCAGGCTTCGGTGGTGATCTCATAGCCGGCAGCTTTCAGGCCGTCGTAGATGCTGACCACATCACGCTCGTTGACGTCGCCGGAGCCGGTGCCGCCCTTAATGGGGTTGGAAGCGCCAGCACCGTAGAGCGCCAGTTTGGAACCTTTGGCAAGCGGCAGAACGCTGTGTTCGTTTTTCAAAAGGACGAAACCTTCCTCGGCGGCTTTTTTTGCTGTCCTGCGGTGGGCCGCCTCGTAGGGCGCAACGTCCTGTGTGGGTCTGCCGGGCAGACTGGTTGCTTTCAGTTTTTTGATCATGTCTTGTACCATTCCTTTCTGTTTCAATATCGTTTTCATGGATAAAAAAAGAGTAAGACAAATCGCAGGGAAATTATATTAAAATTCCGGGAAAAATGTTATTATGCTTATATATCATTCAGGAGAAACAGCATGAGAAGAAAAGTAAAAGAACAGGTTTCCCGTATGGAATTCGTAAACCGGGAGAATGATTTCCGGCATACCGACTATGAGGAGGAGATGCGGGTATACCGTTACGTGCGGGACGGGGATCCGCGGGCGCCGGAGGAGGCGCGCCGCAGGTTCACAGCCGGCAGACAGGGCCATCTGTCGGACGACCCTCTGACGAATATGAAATATCTGTTCGTGGCCTCCATGACGCTGATCATCCGCTTTGCCATCACCGGAGGCATGAACAGCGAGACGGCGTATACTTCCAGCGATTACTATATCCAGCAGATGGATAAATGTAAGTCCGTTGAGCAGGTACGGGATCTGCACATGGAGGCGGTGGAGTATTTTACCGGCTATATGGCGGATCTGAAGAAGGAGAAGATCTACTCGAAGACGGTGATGCACTGCATGAATTATATTTCCTGTCATTTAAACCGCCCTGTCTGCGTGACGGAGATCGCAGCACAGGTCAAGAGGAATCCTGATTATCTGTCGTCGCTTTTCAAAAAGGAGACGGGGAAGACGATCTCCGAATACGTGATGGAGAGCAGGCTGCAGGCGGCCAGGAACATGCTGCTGGATTCGGACTGTTCCTGCGCGGAAGTCAGCGCGGCATTTGGCTTTTCCTCCCAGAGCTATTTTACCAGGATGTTCCGTCTATATACCGGGGAGACGCCGAAGAAGTTCCGGGAGAAATACATGCAGAGCGGGCTGTAAACGGCAAGCGCCCGGTTATGGTCTGGCATGGATTACAATTTTCTGCTATACTGAAAAAAGGAAAAATGCGACCAAAGGTAAGGGGGACAGATACGATGGAAAAATTTATGGACGAAGATTTTTTACTGACAACGCCTACGGCAAAATGGCTGTACCACGAGGTGGCGAAGAAGCTGCCGATCATTGACTATCACTGTCACATCGATCCGCGGGAGATCGCCGGGGACCGCCGGTTCGATACGATCTCCGAGCTCTGGCTCGGCGCGGATCATTATAAGTGGAGGCAGATGCGGTTCGGCGGCATACCGGAGGAGAAGATCACCGGGGAGGCCGATCCGCGGGAGAAGTTCCGCGCTTACGCGTCCATCCTGCCGCGCCTTATCGGCAATCCGCTTTATCATTGGAGCCATCTGGAGCTTAAGCGGGTGTTCGGCATCGAGGATGCGTTGACGGCGGACAATGCGGACGAGATCTATGACAAGTGCAATGCGATGCTGGAGGGATGTTCGGCAAGAAGCCTGATGCGGCAGTTTCATGTGAAGGCTGTCTGTACGACGGACGATCCCTGCGATGATCTTGGCTGGCATGAGCAGATTGCTGCCGACAGCACCATGGAGATCAGGGTATTGCCGGCGTTTCGACCGGACAAGGCCGTGAATATTGAGAAAAAGGGGTTTGCGGAGTACATACGCGGACTGTCTTCGGTGACAAAACGGGAAATCTGCTGTGCGGAGGATGTGGCGGCGGCGCTTGGCGACCGGATCGAATATTTTGCTGCGCACGGCTGTCTGTGTGCCGATCACGGACTGGATTACTGCATGTATGTCAGGGACGATGAGGCTGCCGCACGGGCCTTTCAGAAAGCGATGGCGGGAGAGGCGGTTTCCGGTGCGGAGGCGGATGCCTACAAGACGATGCTCACCATTGCCTGCGCCGGATACTACGCGAAGAAGAACTGGGTGATGCAGATTCATTTCGGCTGCCTGCGCGACAACAACCGGCCGCAGTTTGCCGGATTGGGACCGGATACGGGGTTCGATGCGGTCAACAGCAGGTCAGGCGTGGAAAATGTGGCGCCGTTATTGAATGCGTTTGCCGAAAATAAGGGATTGCCGAGGATGATCCTGTATTCCCTGAATCCATGTGACAATACGGCGCTGGTCACCATTGCCGGATGTTTTCAGAAGGAGGGTGAGATATGCTGGGTACAGCAGGGCAGCAGCTGGTGGTTTAATGACAACCGGATGGGGATACGGTCACAGCTGACAGAGCTTGCGGCTAACGGTATGCTGGGCGGTTTCGTGGGGATGCTCACAGACTCCCGTTCTTTCTTAAGTTATACGCGGCATGAATATTTCCGCCGTATTCTCTGCGAGAAGATCGGGGAATGGGTGGAGAGCGGCCAGTATCCGGCAGACAGAAAGCAGCTGACTGCGCTGGTGGAGGATATCTGTTACCACAACACCAATGCTTTTTTCGGATTTCATGTGATATGATCTGGTTCCGGCATGATCCTGATAAGGTCAGTGCATCATTTTCACTGAAAAAAAAGCAATGAGAATTTTAGGATTGGGAAATTGTTCCGGGTATGGTATAATGTTGCCTGTCACGTGTGGCAGGCAACATCTACGATTATGACCGAAAAGATACCACAGACCATGCAATCATAAAAGGAGGACAACAAAACCATGAAATTTTCTGAAATGCTTTACACCCGTCCTGATGTACAGGAACTGAGGGCACAGCTGGCGGCGCTGACAAAGCGCCTGAAAGAAGCGGCAGACTATGCTGCGGCGAAAGAAGTTTTTCTGGAGAAGGAAAAACTGGGAAAAAGTATCGAGACGCAGGCTACGCTTGCCCATATCCGGCATGACATCGATACCCGGGATACGTTCTACGATGAGGAAGTGAAGTTCTGGAGCAGCGCCATGCCGGAGATGGAAGAGGATTTCCAGGCATGGAACCTGGCAATGCTGGAAAGTAAGTTCCGGCCGGAATTCGAGGCGGAGTACGGCAACATGATGTTCCTGAATACGGAGATGGAGCTTAAGACCTTCTCCCCGGAGATCATTCAGGAACTGCAGCAGGAGAACGATCTGAAGCAGGAGTACAATAAGCTGCTGGCCTCGGCGCAGATCCCTTTTGAGGATGGTACTTACACCCTTTCCCAGATCACGCCTTTTAAGTCCGATCCGGATGACGCACGCCGTCTGGCCGCATGGAAGGCGGAGGGACAGTGGTACAAGGATCATCAGGCGGATCTCGACCGTCTGTATGACGAGCTTGTGCATCTGCGGGATAAGATGGGACGCAAGCTGGGCTACGACGGCTATATGCAGCTTGGTTACTATCGGATGATGCGCAACTGCTATACGAAGGAAGACGTGGAGAAGTTCCGCGCGGCCGTGGTGAAATATCTGGTGCCGGTGGCGACGGAGATCTATAAGGAGCAGGCGAAGCGCCTGGGCAAGGAATATCCCATGAGCTTTGCAGATAATGCGCTGGCATTCCGTTCCGGCAATGCAAGACCTGTGGGCACACCGGACGATATTCTGGCGCAGGGCCGGAAGTTCTATGACGAATTGAGTCCGGAGACCAGCGAATTCTTCCGCATGATGCTGGACCGGGCTCTTATACACATCTGCCGCTGCCG
>VSOD01000353.1 GCA_009774655.1 Lachnospiraceae bacterium | reverse complement strand
GTAAAGGATGTGCGCAACTACCGACTGGTGACGTTATAATGCAATACCAACACAGATATTGACTAACACCTAAGAAAAGAAAAACCTTATAGATCGGTCCATTATGTAATTCGAGCGGATAAAGGATTGGCGATTGAAATACAAGTTCGTACTTTATATGAAGAGGCATGGAGTGAAATTGACCATAAATTACGTTATCCGTATAATTTAACAAATGAAATGCTGGCTAATTATATAAATATTATGAACCGTCTCACTGGAATGGGTGATGAGATGGGAACTTTTATCAATAGCTATATTAAAAACTTTCAAGAAAGTTTATATGCTGGTGTTACAGATGACAATGAAGTATATCATTTTATTTTACACGAGATTGAAAAGTGCGATAATGTAGAAGTGAAACAAGCTATTGTGGATAAAATCAAGCAAGCTGATAACTATCGTGAAGTGAAAAAAATAGCGGATTTATTAAAAAATATTCTACAATACACATAGATAATAGTTAGTAGGAGAGTTACGATGGATAAGGAACGGGCAAAGGAACTAAAAGAAGAGTTAAATGAATCTTTTACGGATGCGTATATACGTAATGCAGGAACTCTTATTCATAAACTGGCAGAGCAATTTTTTAAGGAAAACAACTTAAAAGGAAAAATTTACTTTAATGATGATATCTTTAATCATTGCTTGATAGATATTTTGGTTGATTTGGCACGATTAAAACATTTTCATGATATTAGCCGGGTAAATTACGTTAAGTTTATTGCGTATACTGCTTCCTGGTGTTTAAAGAGAAAACCATTTCAAATGGTAGAGGGCTGTGAAGAAGATTACATATATATCAATGAGAGATTTGCGCTGACGTTACTTTTACATGCTGGTAATTGCTATGATGAGAATGCAAACTATTATGAAGAAGACCAGAAAGAGCTTGTAAAAGGTGTTGGGCAAATTTACTATCATCTCAAATATAGAAATACGAACCCTCAAACGTTGGAATTATTTTTGATCGGTTTAGAAAATGGAAGAAAAATTTGTACTGCGAATTAAGAAGATTAGAGGTATAATTGTTTCGTTATGAAATAAAATAATGAAGTTGACAGTACAGCTCCGTTTGTGCTATAGTCGATATAGTTGTAAGGGGCAAAAGAAACAGCTTTCTTTTGTTCAAAACAGACAAATACACTAATAAGAGAGAAAGGCGGCACGAAAGTGATTATTTTTATTCGTTGTGCTCGTACCCGTATCGAGGGGCGATAAAAGCAAATATGCAGTCTCATGTAAATGGGATTTCTTTGCCTACGAATAAAAATTGTCATAAGACTGTCACGCAGGTATGACGGTGTCATATTTGTGTTGTCTGCCGTATTTTTTCGTTTTAGCAGGAAAATTCTGTTTTGTGGGAATTGTGCCTGCTTTTTTGTTGCGCTTTTTGGGGGAAACGGGAAAAGTTGATGTAGTGGTTTCGTCCTGCCGGCTGCAGGCTGAAACCTGGCGGAATTGATGAAACATAAGAAGTGATGGAGGTATCTATATGGAAAAAGCATTTTTGGTAGGAGTGAATCTGAATGACGGGGAAGATTATCTGCTTTCGCTGGAGGAGCTGGACGCGCTTGCACAGGCCTGCGACATGGAAGTGGTCGGGATCGCGGAGCAGACACTTCCGGAGGTGCATAAGGCATACTATATCGGAACCGGCAAGGTGGATGAGGTGAAGGAAATGGCAATGGACTGTGGTGCGGATGTCATCATTTTTGATAATTCGCTCTCACCCATGCAGCTGCGTAACCTGCAGGAACGTCTGGAAAAGCCGGTTTTGGACAGGAGCACCTTGATTCTGGACATTTTTGCAGGTCGGGCCAGATCCAGGGAAGCGAAACTGCAGGTGGAGGTGGCAAGATTACAGTATATGCTGCCCAGACTTGTGGGGCTGCATGCGGCGCTTGGCAGGCAGGGCGGCGGCACCGGTTCGCTGAGCAATAAGGGTGCCGGAGAGAAGAAGCTGGAACTGGACAGACGGGTGCTGGAACGGCGCCTGACACAGTTGCGCCGGGAATTAAAGGAGGTGGGCGAAGAGCGGCAGACACAGCGCAAGCGCCGCGCAGGTTCCGGTATGCCCCGGGTGGCGCTGGTCGGTTATACGAACGCGGGGAAGTCTACGCTGTTAAATGCCATGCTGGACTTGTACGGCAGTGACGAGACAGATGTAGAAGAGAAGAAAGTAATGGAGAAGGATATGCTCTTTGCTACGCTTGATACTACTGTGCGAAAGATCGCACCGGACAATCATCATGCGTTCCTGCTTTCGGACACGGTCGGTTTTATTCATAAACTGCCCCATAATCTGGTGGAGGCGTTCCACTCTACGCTGGAGGAGGCGAAGGAAGCAAGTCTTCTGCTGCAGGTTGTGGATTACAGCGATCCGCATTACAAGGAACAGATCGCAGTCACCAATCAGACGCTGCGGGAGCTGGGGGCCGACGGCATCCCAATGATCTATGTTTATAACAAGGCCGACCTGGTGTCGCCTGACAAGATACCGGGCATGGCAGGAGCGGAACCGGAGCAGGTGACGGCGGCGCTTCCGCAGGTGACGGAGAACAGTATCTACCTGTCGGCAAAGGAAAGGATCGGGATGGAGGAACTGATCGGCCTGATCGAAAAGAAGCTGGCCGGAGGATATTTGGAGTGCACGCTGCTTGTCCCCTACACCGATGGCAGGGTGGTGTCCTATCTGAATGAGAACGGAGTGGTGTCCAGAACGGAATATCTGGAAGAAGGCGTGAAGATGTGGGTAAACTGCCGGATGGAAGACTATTACTTCTACCAGAAGTATCATGTAGAATCAGATGGATGAAAATAGAAAAAGGCAGGGCTGCATTGCATACAGGAGATGTCATCAATTTGTAATGTCCGCGCATTTATAGTATACTGGGTGATAAGACAAGAGGAGGCTGCCGGCATGCAGGAAATAAAAGTACCGATAGGTCGATCCGGATTTGCTGATATTCGGAAGAATGGATATTACTATATTGATAAGAGCGGCCTGATCAGGGAATTGCTCAGGACAGACGGAAGACAGGTGACACTGATAACCCGTCCCCGCAGATTCGGTAAAACGCTGGGGATGAGTATGCTGTCAGAATTTTTTGATATCAGGAAGGAGAGCCGGGAACTGTTTGCCGGACTTTCTGTTACAGTGGATGAAGATTTATGTAAGAACTGGATGAACAAGTACCCTGTTTTGTTCTTATCTTTCAAGAGTGTTGATGGTCTGGATTTTGAGAAAGCCTGTCACAAATTTGCAGCAGTCATTTCAGATCTCTATAAAGAGCATCTTTATCTTTTAGAGAGTGATAAATTAGATGCTTTCAGCAAGGAAAGCTACCGTCAGGTGGCTTCGCAAAAGGCATCGCAGGGAATGATGGAAAACAGTCTGCTGAATCTGACCAGGATGATGAAGACTTATTATGGCAGACCGGTGATCCTTTTGATGGATGAGTATGATGTTCCGCTGGCAAAGGCCAGCGACAACGGGTACTACAAAGAAATGCTGGATGTTATGAAAGGTGTCATGCAGGCGGTCAAGGATAATGATGCGCTGAAATTTTCGGTGATCACCGGTTGTCTGAGGATTGCGAAGGAGAGTATTTTTACAGGAACCAATAATTTTGTATCGGATACTATTTCAGACACACGATTGAATGAATTTTTTGGCTTTACGCAGAAGGAAGTGGATCTGGTATTAAGGGATACCGGACTGACGGCGCATACAGAGGTGATCAAAGAGTGGTACGACGGATATCATTTCGGAGATTTTGATATTTACTGTCCATGGGATGTGATGAACCATGTGGAACGGTTGATGCTTGATCCGAAA
Organism: Lachnospiraceae bacterium; assembly: GCA_009774655.1. Lineage (GTDB taxonomy): Bacteria > Bacillota > Clostridia > Lachnospirales > Lachnospiraceae > UBA3282. Next base: position 663 of record VSOD01000353.1, on the reverse strand, counting down.
GCACAACCCGTCGGTTATTGGAAGAATTCCAGTGATAATGCGATCATCCGTCTGTTCATTGATCTCGCAGGTGACACTGTCACAAAGAAGCTGGAGTCGCTGCTTTCCGGTGGGTATGTGGTTCAGAGAGTGGAAGAAAATCTGACGTATCAAGATCTGCTGTCTTCGGAAGAGAATCTCTGGAGTATGCTTTATCTGACGGGGTATTTAACAAGAATCAGGGAAGATGAGATCAGGACCCTTCTGCCGGAAGGCTGTTTTGCATTGGGCATTCCGAACCGGGAAATAAAAGAGATCTTTGAGACCACGATCAGTAGATGGTTTCAGGAAAGCACACCTAAATGGGATCGAAGGGCATTGTTTGATGCGGTGTGGAGCGGAGATTACAGGACCGTGACGAAAGAGATGACAAAGCTGCTTCGCAGGACGATCAGTTATCATGATTACCGGGAAGACTTTTACCACGCCTTTTTTGCCGGTATATTTGCCGGAGCGGGGTATGCAGTAGAGTCAAACAGAGAGCACGGAGAAGGCCGCAGCGATGTTATTGTGCAGGATTATCCGGGAGACCGTATAGCGATATTTGAAGTGAAGTATGCGAAAACGCAGGAAAGCATGGAGAAGTGCTGCGAGGAAGCGGTTGCACAGATAAACAGCAGGATG
>VSOD01000352.1 GCA_009774655.1 Lachnospiraceae bacterium | reverse complement strand
GCTATATGCCCTGCAGCACAGAGGACAGGAGAGCTGCGGAATTGTTGTAAATGATGACGGCGCATTTACTTCCTACAAAGATCTGGGGCTTGTCAGTGAAGTATTTTCTAAAGATACATTATCTCATTTCCCGATGGGGAATATGGCGGTGGGACATGTAAGGTATGGAACGACTGGAGGAAACACAAGAGTTAACTGCCAGCCTGTTGAAGTCAACCACCAGAAAGGAAAAATGGCGCTGGCGCATAATGGAAATCTTACCAACTCATTGGAACTTCGCGATAAGCTGGAATTATCGGGAGCAATTTTCCATACAACCAGCGATACGGAAACCATCGCTTATGTGATTACAAGAGAAAGGCTTAGGACGCCAAGCATAGAGGAAGCAGTCAGCGATACCATGAATTTACTGGAAGGCGCTTATTCGCTGGTGTTGATTTCTTCTACAAAAATGATTGCTGCAAGAGATCCATATGGGTTCCGGCCGCTTTGCTATGGAAAAATGGCGGACGGGGCATATGTGGCCGCATCCGAAAGCTGTGCATTGTCAGCGGTAGGAGCAGAATTTATCCGTGATGTGCTGCCAGGAGAAATTCTGGTGTTTACAAAAAACGGTGTGGAATCAAGGAGAGAACACTGTGAAAAACAAAGCCAAAGAACCTGTATTTTTGAATACATCTATTTTGCAAGGCCGGATTCTGTTATAGATGGAATATCTGTGCATGAATCCCGTATGAAGGCCGGAGAATTACTGGCAGAGAGTTATCCCAAATGCGCGGATATTGTGATTGGAGTTCCCGACAGCGGATTGGATGCCGCATTAGGGTATGCGAAAAAATCAGGAATTCCTTATGGGATTGGGCTGATAAAAAATAAATATATTGGAAGGACATTTATTTCTCCAGGACAAGATGAACGTTTGGACAAGGTCAGGATTAAGCTGAGCCCTGTCAAGAATGTAATCAATGGAAAAAGAGTTGTATTGATTGATGATTCCATTGTCAGAGGGACAACCAGCAAATGTATTGTAAAGCTTTTGCGCGATGCCGGAGCGAAAGAGATCCATATGAGAATTTCCGCACCTCCATTTTTATATCCCTGTTATTATGGAACGGATATTGATTCGGAAGAAAACCTGATTGCATGCCATCATAGCGTGGACGAGATTGCAAGAATGATTGGAGCAGACTCTCTGGGATATTTGCCGATAGAGAAGCTGAATAAACTGATAGGCAGTGAGGATTATTGCGATGCCTGCTTTCAGGGGAAATATCCCACGAAAATTCCAGCAGATTTGCGTAAGGACCGTTTTGAAAGGAAATTGTCTGAACGGATTTGAAATAAAGAGGTTCATGTATGATAAAAAACAATCCGGAAACCGTTTCTACGGACTATACCACTTCAGACAAGCTGTATTTTGAACCTTTATGTGTGGAAGATGTTATGAATGTGATCGAGATGGAAAAACCGGATGGGACTATCGTATCTTTGGGCGGACAGACTGCGGTTAATCTGGCAAAACCATTAGAAGAACGAGGGGTAAATCTCATCGGCACAGATTGTGCGGCAATTAAAAAGTCTGAAAACAGAGATGCGTTTGAAAAATTACTGTAAGAACTTTCCATTCCCCAGCCAAAAGGACGGGCTGTGACAAATATTGAAGAAGGCATAAAAGCGGCAGAGGAAATCGGCTGTCCTGTATTAGTACATCCAAGCTTTGTGCTTGGCGGAAGATCCATGCAGATTGTGGCAAAGGAAGAACATCTGCGTCATTATTTAAAAACAGCCGTAGAGATCAATAAAGATAAACCTGTACTGGTAGATCAGTACATCTGTGGTAAGGAAGTGGAAATTGATGCCATCTGCGATGGAAAGGAGGTATTTGTTCCTGGAATTATGGAGCCGGCAGAAAGAACAGGTGTTTATTCCGGTGATTCCATCTGCGTATATCCCACGTTCAGCATATCCCAAAAGGTAAAAGAAACAATTCTGGACTATACGGAAAAATTGGGAATTTGCATCGGCATTGTTGGTCTGTTCAATATCCAGTTTATTGTGGATAAAGAGCAGAATATATTTATCATTGAGGTGAATCCGCGTTCTTCGCGGACAGTATCATGTTTATCAAAAGCAACCGGATATCCGCTGGCTGATATTGCAACGAAAGTCATTCTTGGAAAGAACCTGAAAGCACAGGGGATTAATGAAATATATCCGAAAAAAAAAGCAGCGATGGTACGTAAAAGTACCGACATTCTCTTTTTCCAAATTAAATGGTATGGATACATACCTTTCACCGGAGATGAAATCAACGGGAGAGGCTATCGGATATGATAAGAAACTTCACAGGGCAATGTATAAAGCTATGATTGCTTCCGGCATTCGCGTACAGAATTACGGGACTGTAATCGTAACACTTGCAGATGAGGATAAAGAGGAAGCCCTTCCTTTAGTCAGCCGTTTCTATGATATGGGTTTTAATATAGAAGCAACCTCTCTCACGGGAGAATATTTGAGACAGCATGGAATCCGTACCCGCATACTGGGTAAACCGTCGGAAGGCAGCGCTGAAATCCTGAATGCAATACGTGCCGGATATGTCAGTTATGTCATCAATACCCGTGCAATTCTTTCCGGCATACATTATGAAGATGGTGCGGCAATCCGAAATGCGGCAACGCAGAACAACATTACAATGCTTACATCACTGGATACAGTAAGAGTACTTTTAGATGTACTGGAGGAAGTGACTATTGGTATGTCCGCGATAGATGATGAATAAAGTTATTGTGCCAAATAATGAAAGCCATAGGGGCAGTAAGCTTGAAGCTGTTTAATGTCCATGTATTGTAAAGAAGTTAGTAAGCAAAAACAAGATGATAGCTTGCTCTACTCTTAACTTTTTTACAGGTGCATGGATAACCCTGAAAATAAGTCCATCGACACAATCTGTATATATGCCCTGCTGTATAAGCTGATTTTTCAGCTCCGCAAGGCAATGTACGGGATTATGTAACACCAGAAAAAAACTCTTTGAACAAAGAACTTCTGCCTTTTCGATTAGCAGACTTTTTAGCATTATTTTTAGTCCGATTAGCAGGAAAGGCATTTTGATTAGCAAAAACCTGTCATGGAATACTTTGGTATATTTTATTTTTAATGTCGGGTACTGTGCATTGAAATACTTAACATCGGCTTTCGTTAGCTTCGTCTGTTTCTGTGTATAAATAGTTACTGCAACATCAGACTTTTTCTTTGAAAGCAGATTCAATGTCCCAACATCCACATATCCGTCTATCAGAGTGATTTCTTTCTCTGCTTTTTGAATTAGATTTACTATCAGACTGAACGCATCGTAAATCTGTCCGTCAAAAAATACCTTTTGACTGGATTCCTCATGCTCGGATATGTACTCAAAAACTCTCTCAAAACGCTCATCTGTTTCCGCTTGGTAATTTATCTGGCGAACCTCCATTGCATTTAACCGCTCATACAGCAAAGAGGTATTTGCCATATACTTCCGCATCTCCACAAAAGTGTCCATAATCCTAATGCTTACTCGGATAGCAACATCACTACGCAAAACAGCAGAAAGCATTGCAATCCCTTGTTCTGTGAATACAAATGGCAATTTCCTACGTCCGCCATATCCATTATCATCCTCCAAACTTGAAATCACAAATTGTGATTTCAAGTTTTCATATTCCTCTTTCGTCAGTTGAAATCGGAATCTTTCTGGAAATCTTGAAATGTTACGCTTTACTGCCTGATTTAATACTCTCGTTTCTACTTGATACAGCATCGCTAAATCACTGTCTATCATAACCTGCTGGTTACGGATAACATATATCATGCTTTTTATATCGGACTCTGCTGATTCAATGCTTATTTCTTGGGTATCATTATTTGCCTTTGTCAGAGCTGTTTGTTCTGTATCAGCCATCTTTATCGCCCTTTCTATTTTGAAATGCCAGATTGAAACCTCAAAACTATGAGTAACTTGAAATCACAATTTGCGACTTCAAGTTCTGCTGCTTCGTATATCCCTAAACTTGAAATTCCAAATCGGAATACCAAGTTTTATGTACGCTTGTTGTTTGTTTTTACAGTATATCATACATTTTTCTCTGGGAATAGCTATAATCTCATCTCTCCTGTATTTTTAAGCAGTCAAAATACTAATGAATATCGCTGCAATCGAAATGATAATGGTAAGTATCATAAGTCTCTGATTATTTTTCGTATAATTTATTTCAGACAATACTTTTAGATAGGAAAAATTATTTTCATAAATTTTCTTATACTTGGCTATATCGTTCTCATGATACTTTTTCAAGTCCTGCTTTTTTCCAAAACTATAAAAATCCCATGCTTCATTAAACGCTGTATAGATGTCTTTTTCTTTTCTGCTTTCTACCTCTGAAACACTTTGTAGTTTATTAAGCAGCTTTTTAAATTCCCTGTTATAAACATCAGTGTACAAGGGGCTACAAACGATATAAAGAAATGTTTCAGATATGCAGAGTGGAAAAGTCAGATTTTCC
>VSOD01000351.1 GCA_009774655.1 Lachnospiraceae bacterium | reverse complement strand
GGGTATCACTGTTGAGATCGGCGGGGATACCACAAAACTACAGACCGCATTAAAGGGAGTCAATTCCTCCATCCGGGATACGCAGTCGCAGCTTAAGGATGTGGAGAAACTCTTAAAATTAGACCCCGGCAACACGGAGCTGCTGGCCCAGAAGCACAGGCTTCTGGGCGAGGCTGTGGCAGGGACGAAGGAAAAGCTGGAAACCTTAAAGACCGCCGCAGAGCAGGCAAATACGGCTCTTGCCAATGGGGAGATCACGCAGGACCAGTACGATGCCCTCCAGAGGGAGATCATCGAAACGGAAAACAATCTGCGTGACCTGGAGCGGCTGGCAGGGCAGTCCGCTGTGGCATTGCAGAAAATCGCCGCCACGGGGGAAAAGCTGAAGACTGTGGGGGATAACATTTCCTCCGCAGGACAGAAGCTGCTCCCCGTCACGGCGGGCGTGACCGCCCTCGGTACAGCGGCAGTCAGCACGGCGGCAAATTTTGAGTCGTCTATGTCGCAGGTGCAGGCGACCATGGGCATCACGAAGGACGCCATGTCCACGGTCAACGGCGAGAGCGTCAATACAATGGATACGCTTTCCGCACTGGCAAAGAAGATGGGCAGCGAGACGGCCTTCTCCGCTTCGGAGTGCGCGGAGGCTTTGAACTACCTTGCCCTTGCCGGGTACGACACGCAGCAGATGTGCGACACGCTCCCCACCGTCTTAAACCTTGCGGCGGCCGGCGGCATTGACCTTGCGGCGGCATCGGACATGGTGACGGATGCCATGTCCGCCCTGGGCATGGGCGTGGATGAGGCAGGGACGATGGTGGACCAGATGGCGAAGACCGCCTCCACCACCAACACCTCTGTGGCGCAGCTCGGCGAGGGAATTCTTACCATCGGCGCAACTGCAAAGACCGTGAAGGGCGGCACGGCGGAGCTGAACACGGCACTTGGCATCCTCGCCAACAACGGCATCAAGGGTGCGGAGGGCGGCACACATCTGCGTAACGTCATCCTCTCCCTGCAGAACCCCACCGACAAGGCGGCCGCCTGCATGGAGCAGCTTGGTCTGGATGTTTACGATTCCGAGGGGAATATGCGCTCCCTCAATGACATCCTCGGAGACCTGAACACGAGCATGGACGGCATGACGGCGGCGGAGAAGTCCAACATCATCGGGCAGATTTTCAACAAGACCGACCTGTCCTCCGTGAATGCCCTGCTTGCCAACACGGGAAGCACATGGGATGACCTGCAGCAGTCCATCATTGACAGCGGCGGTGCGGCGCAGCAGATGGCGGACACACAGCTTGACAACCTGCAGGGGCAGATCACGATTTTAAAGTCAGCCTTGGAAGGGCTGGCTATTTCTTTTGGGGAGCTTCTGCTGCCCGCCATCAAAATGATTGTCGGATGGGTGCAGAAGTTCGTGGACTGGCTGAACGGCATGGACGAGGGGACGAAGAAAGTGGTGACTACCATCGCGCTCCTTGCGGCGGCTCTTGGGCCGGTGCTGATTGTCATCGGGAAAGTGGTGTCTGCGGTCGGCACGATTATGACCATAGTGCCGAAGGTGGCAGGAGTCATCAATACGGTAAAGACCGCTTTCGCCGCCTTAAACACCACCATGCTTGCCAATCCCATATTCCTCATTATCGCAGCGATTACGGCACTGGTGGCGGCATTTATTTATCTGTGGAACACAAATGAGGATTTCCGGCAGTTCTGGATCAACCTCTGGGAAAATGTGAAAGAGGTCGCCATTGCCGTATGGGAGGCAATCAAAAACTTCTTCACGGCGGCATGGGAGGCCATTTCCTCCACAGCGCAGGCGGTGTGGAACGGGATCAAGGATTTCTTTTCCGGGCTGTGGGAAGGGATAAAAACCATATTCAGTACAGTGGTGGAAGTGATTAAGACCATCATCACCACCTATTTCAATATTTACAAAACCATCATCACAACGGTGCTGAATGCAATAAAGACGGTGTTCACGACCATATGGAACGGGATAAAGACTGTGGTCACCACGGTGGTGACGGCAATCCAGACCTTTATCACCACGGCATGGAACGCCATCAAAAATACAGTCACAACGGTGCTGAATGCGATAAAGACGGTCATCACCACGGTGTGGAATGCCATCAAGTCCGCTGTTACTTCTGTCGTGAACGGGATTAAATCCACAATTACCTCTGTGTGGAATGGCATCAAATCCACGGTTTCAAGTGTGGTGAACAGCATTAAAAATACGGTCACTACGGTGTTCAACAATATATGGAGCGGCATAAAGGGAACGATGGGGAAAATCGTGTCCTCCATCAAGGAAGGATTCAATAACGCCATCAGCTTCATTACGAGCCTCCCGTCCAAAGCCCTGCAGTGGGGCAAGGACATGATCATGGGCATCGTGAACGGCATCAAGAGCTGTATCTCTGCCGTGGGCGATGCCGTGAGCAGCGTGGCGAATAAGATCAAGTCCTTCCTGCACTTCTCCGTGCCGGACGAAGGACCGCTGACCGATTACGAGAGCTGGATGCCGGACTTCATGAAGGGGCTGGCAAAGGGCATCGAGGACAGCAAGGGCATGGTGGCAAAGGCAATGGACGGCGTGGCGGCGGATATGGTCCTGAACCCTTCCGCAGCCATCCAGATGCAGGGCGGCGGCAGCGTGTCCGGGGATTCCGTAAACGAACTTTTAAGCGGCCTCAGGGAGATGTTCTCCGGCCTGCAGGGGATGGCAGGCGGCGGGACCATCTGCATCCCCGTGTATGTCGGCGGGACGCTGTTAGATGAAGTGGTGGTGGACGCGCAGACAAGGCAGAACTTAAGGTCGGGAGGGAGGTAAGGCGGCATGGCTTTTATACAGTATTTAAAATTGGACGGGGTGCCGCTCCCGCTGCCGGACTCCTACGAGGTGCAGATGAGCGATGTGGAGGCGGATTCCGGCGGCGAGACGGAGGCCGGGACCACGCAGAGGGACGTGGTGAGGATGGGCGTGGTGTCCATCCCCGCCGCGTTTTCCGTTTCCCCGAAATGGCTTAAGGCCCTGACAGGGTTCAAACAGAAGGAGAAGCTGACTGTGGATTATTTTGACACGGAGACGCTTGAGATAAAACAGACGGAAATGTTCATTGACGGCTACAAGGCAAGCCTTGTGAAAGACACATCCTATAAGGGATTGTGGAAAGTGTCGTTTACTTTGAAAGAATTTTAGATACAAATAATGGGTGATTTTTTGTGGGATATTTTGTATAATGAAAAACATATGAGTTCATCAAAACAAAATTATTTTAATATTGTTAAAACACAAAAAATACTTTGGGAGAGGTTATGTTGGATATTAATGAACTGATTTTTTATGCAAGGCAAATGGCGCCTCAATTTGCATCATCATGTTGCATTGTTAATGGTGCAATTATGGATCTTAATGAAGTACAGAGCATGGGCTGTCAGGAATTTGGTGTGCGTTCCAAATTAAATATGCCGTCCAAACTGTACAAATATTTTCCAAATGTTATAAAAAAAGATAATGGCAAAGAGATAAATTATTCTATACAGGCATTGAAAAATAATACTGTGTTTATGCAGGCACCGTGTGAATTTGATGACGTATATGATTCTGATATCAGCATTGACTATTATGAATATGAGAGATTAAGGCTGACTGAGTACTGTGATCGTTGTCAGATTGAAATAAAAGAAGCGTTTTCCACGCAGGAAATAGGGAATGCGTTTGTTCAGGCATTAGCTGCAGAATTTAATTCCGCAGGGGATTTTCATTCGGTATTCACAAAGAAACCGGATTCAGAAATTGAGCGGTTATCAAATGAACATTTTCTGTTAAGCCTGACTATTGAACTAAGCAAACAAAATGATCTGGGTCAGGCTGTAGCGAAAATAATATATTCCGATTTTGAGGAGTATTGTATTAAACTGAAAAATACCTTTAGAACTTCTTGTTTTGCTACAAATCCATATTCGCAATTAATGTGGGGCGGAGCATATGCAGACTGTCATAGGGGCTTTTGCATCGAATATACGGTGTTGCCTGGGGAGAAAAAATATCAGGATGTATATCAGAATCTGTATCCTATGATTTATTGTAAAACACGTCCAGATATGACGAAACGGCTTGTAGAAATGCAAGATAGAAAAATTACAGAAGATGGTTTATGGGATATTTATTCAAATGGTGCATTACGGAAGAGTATCGATTGGGCATTTCAGAATGAGTGGCGTCTGTTATTACCGATGCGCTGTGAAAATATTTCTGATTATAATGTTGAATTTTTCCCAATTACAAAGGTATTTCTTGGAAATAGGATGTTGCCAGAGAAACGTAAGGAAGTCATTGAAATTTGTATCAGCAAGAACATTCCTTATGTAGGTGTCATGCGAAATCCAAATGTTTTTGAAATGCAGGATTGCAGTATAAAATGCGAAGATTGTCTCAAATATAATGCGAATATGAAAAAATAAATGGTATGGGAAATTTTTAAGTGAGGCATCAGTCTGGAAGGGCTGGTGCTTTTTGCATGGAAAGGGGTGTTTTCATGTA
>VSOD01000350.1 GCA_009774655.1 Lachnospiraceae bacterium | reverse complement strand
CTGCTGCGGGAAATGGAGCAGATAAAGGGGCTTCCTTTCCGGGAAACGATTGAGACGCAGTTAGAACTGGCGGCCGTGTACGGCTATATCATCCTCTGTACTGTCGGTGGCGAATGGGTCTTGAAGCGGAGATCGGTAGAGATTGCCCACTGCGCGTTTTCGGATGAAAAGAACGACCCTCTGAGAGCGGTCAGCGAATGCTGCCAGAAAGGAGGGGGAGCAGCGCTGGCTGAACAATATATGGCGCTGATAAAAAAGCACAGGGAGAATGTTGCGCGTGAACGGCGTAAGTATGGCGATCACTGGGAGCCGCCCATGACATCGAGAGAGATAAATGAGGGCCTCATGAGTGAAAGGATCATAAAGAATGTCCTGATAAAGCGGCTGGAGGATCTGAATTTCTATTTTAGTTTTGAAGCCGGGCGTGAGTGGTGGATGAGAAGAAAGCTGGATCAAGAGGAACTGGGGATAAGGGTTAAAGAGGAAGCATGTCGTCGTAAAACATTTTTTATTGTGCTCTATACGATAGTAGATGGATACATAGGAGAATGTATGTACAAGAGATTCTTCTTTTATGAGGACGAAAAGGAACTTTGCAGCCAGCTGGAACAGGCGGGGGACGAGATCAGGGAAGCAATCCGGGAGGAACGGCGGATAGCAGACATTGACAGCAGGAGCAATAGATGCCATACCACGGACGAGATGGAAGAGCGTTTCCGGACCGGGAGGGCAGTGTTGGCCGGGAACTTCTGGAAGAGGAATGGATTGGATAGCACATCGAAAGAAGAGGATATCCTGCATTGCATCGTAAAAGAGATGGACAGAATAGCAAATGATGACTTCAAAAATGATCGGGAACGAATGCTGGCTTCTTTCAGGGCTAACCAGGAACAGCTCATGGAGCTTGCAGCAGCGTACGGGGAACTGATCGTGAGGGAGATCGGAGGAAGCTGGTCAGTGGATGAGGAATGGCGTATGACGCACAGGGGTTCATTTTTACAGGATGTGCCAGTGATCAACAGAGTCCCTCTGCCGGAGAATCTGATCCAGTGTTGGGAGTATGGCGGAAGTGAGAGGCTTCTGTGGCAATATCAGGAATATAAATGGGTCTATGGAGAATGGCGGAGGCTCTGTCAGCTGGCGGGCATAGAGGTATAGGCGACCGGCTTGATGCTATACAGGTTTTTTGGGTTCTGCGGAACAAGATATGCGCTTTCCGGGCAGAAAAGAAACAGGAGGACGGGAAATTGTCACTTCAATTTTACTTCGGGGCATCCGGCTCCGGCAAGAGCAGGCGGCTGCATGAAGATATCATACAGGCATCGAAGCGGCATCCGGAGACGGACTATCTGCTCATCGTGCCGGATCAGTTTACCATGCAGACGCAGATGGATCTGGTGGTGGAGCATTCCAGTCATATCATCATGAATATTGACGTTCTGAGCTTTGGCAGACTGACGCACCGTATTCTGGAGGAGGTGGGCTGTGAGGATGTGCCGGTGCTTGATGATACGGGCAAAAGCCTGGTGCTGCGCAAGGTGGCGCAGCAGTGTCAGGGGCAGCTTAAGGTGATGGGATCCCATCTGCATAAGATCGGCTATATTCATGAGGTGAAGTCGGCCATATCCGAGTTCATGCAGTACGGTATCGGCCTGCAGGAGATGGAGCAGCTGACCGAGTATGCCAGATCCCGCGGGGCGCTGTATCATAAACTGCAGGATCTTGGTGTATTGTACCGGGCTTTTGTGGAGTATATCCATGAGAAATTCATCACGACGGAGGAAACGCTGGACAGGCTTAAGGAGGCACTCCCGCGCTCCGGGATCATCCGAAACAGTGTGATCGCTTTTGACGGGTTTACCGGTTTTACGCCGATCCAGAACCGGGTGATACAGGAGCTGATCCGGCTGGCGAAGAAGGTGATCGTCACGGTCACCATCGACGACAGGGAGAATCCTTACCAGATGGATGGGGAGCATAAACTTTTTCACCTGAGTAAGAAGACGGTATCCGATCTGCGCAGGCTGGCCGGGCAGGTGGATGTGGCGGAGGATGAGGCAGTGTGGTGTGCAGGACGTCCGGAGGGCAGGCTGCCGCGGTTCGTGGACAATGCGGAGCTGTCGCATCTGGAGCGGAATCTGTTCCGTTATCCGTCGCAGGTGTATGAGCAGGAGGTACACAGCCTTTGTCTGTTTGAGGCGTCAACACCGAAGGAGGAGATTCGGCAGACCTGTATCGCGATCCGGAAGCTGCTGGCAGGAAGTACGGGTCTGCATTATCGTGATATCGCCGTGGTGACGGGGGATATGGGAGCCTACGGCAGTCTGGCGGAAGAGGAGTTTGCGAAGTTTGGCATCCCCATTTATCTGGATCATACGAGAGGAATCCTGCGCAATCCTTTTGCGGAGTATATCCGGAGCGCGCTGCGGATCGTGCTGCAGGATTTCAGCTATGAGGCGGTGTTTCATTATCTGCGCACGGGTCTGACGGGATTTGCGGCGCAGGATGTGGACCGGCTGGAGAATTATGTCCGCAGGTTCGGTATTCATGGGCGGAAAAGATGGCAGGATATCTTTATCTATAAGGAAGACGGCAGGAAGGGGGAAGAGGCGGCGCTTGCACAGCTGGCGCAGTACAATGTGATGCGGGAAGGGCTGCTGATGCAGCTGGCGCCGCTGCTTGCGCCGGCACAAACAGCCGGGGAGCTGGTGCAGTCGCTCTATCAGTTTCTTGTACACAACGAGCTGCAGCAGAAGCTGAAACACTATGAACTGCAGTTTAAAGAGCAGGGGGATCTGGCCAGAGCCAAAGAGTATGGTCAGATTTATGCGCTGGTGATCGACCTTCTGGATCAGATCTACGGGCTGCTGGCCGGGGAGAAGATGGAGCGCAGGGAGTTTGCGGATATTCTTGATTCGGGGCTGACGGAGATCAGTGTAGGCACAATCCCCCAGAACGTGGACCGGGTGCTGGTGGGGGATATCGAGCGGACCCGCTTAAAGCAGGTGAAGGTGCTCTTTTTCCTGGGAGTGAATGACGGCAATATTCCGAAGGGGGCCGCAAATGGCGGGATCATTTCGGATATCGACAGGGAATTTCTGCGGGAATCGTCGCTGGAGCTTGCGCCGTCTCCCAGGCAGCAGATGTATATTCAGCGGCTGTATCTGTATCTGAATATGACGAAACCCTCCGAGCGGCTGTATCTGTCCTATGCCAAGGTGGGAAATGACGGAAAAAGTCTGCGGCCGGCCTATCTGGTGGATCTGGTGCAAAAGCTCTTTCCGGCGCTGCAGGTCAGGACGCCGGAACAGGACCCGCTGGAAGAGCAGGTTGTGTGCGGCAGGGACGGTATGGGGCTGCTGGCGGATATGCTGCGGGATTATGCCTGCGGCAGGATATCGGAGCAGTCCAGACGGCAGACGTATACCTTTTACCACAGTTATCAGAACAGGGAGCAGTATCGGGATACGCTGGATAAGCTGATCAGGACGGCATTTTACCGCTACCGTGATACGCCGCTGTCCGGGATGGTGACAAGGGCGCTGTACGGAACCATGCTGCAGAACAGTGTCAGCCGGCTGGAGCGGTATGCGGCCTGCGCATACGGGCATTTCCTGCAATATGGGCTGGCGCTTAGAGAACGGGATGAATACAGCTTCCGGGATGTGGATATGGGGAATGTTTTCCACGGCGTCCTGGAGCTTTTTGCCGGGAAGCTGGAAGAGCATGGCTACAGCTGGTTTGACTTTCCGGAGGATACGGCGGAGAAGATGGTTACGGAAGCGATCGAGGCTTATGCGGCTTCTTACGGGGAGACGATCCTGTACAGCAGTGCCCGCAACCGGCATCTGATCGGGCGGATGGCCAGGATTCTTAAGCGGACGGTGCTGACGCTGCAGAGACAGCTCCGGAAGGGCGCTTTTGTGCCGGAGAAGTTCGAGATGTCCTTTTCCATGATCGAGGATCTGGAGTCCCTGAATATTGCGCTGAATGAGCAGGAAAGGATGCGGCTGCGGGGCCGCATTGACCGGGTGGACACCTGTGAGGCGGAGGATACCGTCTACGTGAAGGTCATAGATTATAAATCCGGCAGCCGGAAGTTCGATCTGGCGGCGCTCTATTATGGGCTGCAGCTGCAGCTGGTAGTCTATATGAATGCGGCGGTGGAGATGGAGCGGAAGAAGCATCCGGATAAAAAAGTCGTTCCGGCGGCGATGCTGTACTATCATATCGACGATCCGATGGTGGAAGACGGGGAATCCATGACACCGGAGCAGATCAATACCAGACTGCTGCAGGATTTGAAAATGACCGGAATAGTTAACGAAAATGACGAGGCTGTCAGACTTCTTGATCAGGAATTTACAGCCAAGTCGGATATCCTGCCGCTGGAGCGGAAAAAGGACGGATCTTTCTCGGCCAGATCAAGTGTCATAAAAGAGGACGACCTGCAGGTTGTTTCGAGTTATGTCAACCAAAAGATCCGTGAGCTAGGCAGCGGGATCCTGGATGGTACTATATCGGTCAATCCCTATGAGCAGGGCGCCGGCAATGCATGTACCTACTGCGCATATAAGAG
>VSOD01000035.1 GCA_009774655.1 Lachnospiraceae bacterium | reverse complement strand
ATATGAAAGTCAATATCGGGCTTGCGTTAGTGGGTGTCATTATCGGTGAATTCCTCGCTGCCAGACGGGGGCTCGGGTATCTGATCATCTATGGGTCGCAGGTCTTTAAAAGGAATGCGGAAATGATAGAAATGAATATCCGGACCGTTATCCTTTATCCCACTCTTCTATCGTACATTCATGTTTCTTATCCTCTTTATTATAACTGATCCCAACCAGCAGAATATTTCCCTGATATTCCCTTAACGCCTCCGGATATCTTCTGTCTTTTATCTGCGCCACGGCGCTTTCGGCAGACTGGTCATATTTCAATTCCACGACAAGCGCCGGTTTTGTGGAATATCTTCTGGGAAGGAATACGATATCCGCATATCCCTTTCCTGACGGCATTTCACGGATCAGTGTATACTCATTGGCCGCGTTATAATATGCCAATGTGATCACGCAGCTGAGCGCGTTCTCATTGTTGTATTGAAGTATGGAGGTATTCCCCATATGCACTTTATCAATGCCCTCTGCAACCGCATCTTCATCTCTGTTCCATGTCGCCCGAAGCAGACTGTCCGAATCTCTGATCGCCTGCACCACAGGATCCCAGCCCGTATCCCGTACAGCCCTCTCAAAAGCGGCACGCACTTCTTCATTGGGCACGTAGGCTTCCCGCGTGTCTGCATCATACGCCAGATATCCCAGATGGATCAGCGCCGTCAACACATCATCCCGGCTTTTGAAGCTGGTCATATCATTCTGGAAGGTATTGATATCTACCGTACACCTTGCCCCTGCAAACATCTGTATCACCAGATCCCGTAATCCCTCGAAATTCAGACAGATGTATTCCTTCAACGATCCATAGGATACCGTGTTGCTCCAGTAACTGTCATATTCTCCATCCAGCATAGCATTCACCACCGAATTAGGATTATAGACATGCTTTAACTTACGAAATGAATAACCGTCATACCATCTGGCCGTCTCCTGAAAATCCATATGATATGTCTCGCAGAGAGACCTGACCTCTTCCTCCGTAAAACCAATATACTCCGAAAGCCCTTTCGGATTGAGCATAGTAAATTCCCTGAAATTATTCAGGGCGGATTCGCTGTTGTATCTCTTGATGGGCAAAATGCCTGTAATATAGGCAAGCACCACAAAATCTTTTGACTGCTCCCCTTTAAAAAGTCCCCGGAGCAGACGCACATACTCCTGCTGTCCCTGCTTGTCCGTCTCACATTCGCGGAATATGGCATCCCACTCATCTATGATAATCACAAATCTTGCTCCGGCTGCATCATTGATCTTCGACAACGCAAATGGTAGCGCCTGATCCTCATCCGTAAGTATCCCCGGATAAATAACCCTCAGCTCGTCAATCACACATTTCTGCATAAAAGCTACCGTATCAACAGCACTCTTATTCTGCACCAGTAAATATGCCATATCAAGATGAATCACATCATATTGATTCAAATGCTCTTCAAAAGACGGCTTTCCGGCAATCTCCAGACCCTCAAACAGCTCTCTTGAGTCGCATCCTTTCATATAATATGCCGCCAGCATTCCGGCAGTCATGGATTTTCCAAATCTCCGCGGTCTGCTGTTGCAGATATGGCACTGCTCCGTATCCACTACTCCATTTGTATACTCTATCAGTCCGGTTTTATCTACATAAATTCTTGATTTTCTTGCTCTTGCAAAACTATCGTTCCCACGATTCACATATATTCCCATTTCTTCTGCCTCTACCCTTTCTGCAGTTACTGATCCGCCTTTCCGATCTGCACCCTTTTCCCACAAAAAGCAAATCCATACTTCCGTATACGCTCCCTGGCGATTCCTTTTGCTGCCAGAGCTGTCTCATAATTCTGCCTGTCGATCTGCCGTAATGCATCCAGTACCGTATCGGCCAATTCCTTTTCATCCGTATCCTGTACCTTAAATTCAATGATATATGCATTGTCCTCCGCTCTCTTTGGTTCAAGCATCACATCATATCTTCCAAAACCGCTCTCACGGTTCGAGGTGAGTATATATCTGCCTGCCAGTTCCACCATCAGCCCAAGGACAAACCCATGGTAAAAGCGTTCCGGCTCTTCCAAAGACGGTGCCTTTCCCGTATCAAAATAACTGAATGTTTCCAGCGCCACTCTGTTCATATACAGATTCATTGCTTTTACGTCATCCAGAAGAAGCGCTTTGATAAAAGCATTGTAACTATTGTTTTCCGCAAACCATCCCCGGATCATATTTTCAAACATGATCCGGACTTCCCTGTTCGTCAGTGTAAGATCATAATAAGTCCGTCCCTCTTCCTCTGAAAAGACTGCCTCTGTAACTTTCAGATACCCGCTGGCAAGCAGAAGGCTCCAGGTCGCATTCTTCTTTACATTGAGCTGGTCATAAACAATCTGTTCGTCAATCTCCATATGAAGCGTCTCTCCGGCTAACAGACATTCAAAAGACTGCTTGATGTCAGAATTACTTTCCCGAAGAAGTTTTTCTATGAGGCTGTTGGAACTGGTATTGGCCCAGTATGCCCCTGCTCTTTTCTTATCAAGGTAATTGACAATCGACCATGGATTATAAATATCTGCCAGCTTCCCAAAGGTAAAGCCGTCATACCATTCCCTCACTTCTTTCTCTTGATCGGATAATCCAAACTCCCCCAGTGCAGACGCTACTTCCTCTTCTGTAAACCCAAATATATCAGCATACTTATCCGAAGTGGAAGTTATCACTTCAAGATTATTCAAATCAGAAAAAACCGATTCCCTGCTGACTCTCGTGATCCCCGTCATGACAGCACGTTCCAGAAATGGATTCGTCTTGAATGCAGCATTAAATAAACTTCTGGTCAGTTCCACCAGTTCCCTCCAGTACCCTTTTATATATGCTTCCTGCATCGGCGTATCATACTCATCTAAAAGAATGATCACCTTTTTCCCGTAATAACGGTATAAATAA
Source organism: Lachnospiraceae bacterium (assembly GCA_009774655.1). Taxonomy (GTDB): domain Bacteria; phylum Bacillota; class Clostridia; order Lachnospirales; family Lachnospiraceae; genus UBA3282. The sequence continues at coordinate 13,633 of VSOD01000035.1, read as the reverse complement.
TTCGATAAGGTTTTCAGGGATGCGGAAAAAACATAATTTTCCATCTCCGCCGTCACATTCCTGAAAAACCTTTTCTCCTTCTCATTGAGCAAGTCCCCTTCCAGCAAAAAATCATGCTGGCTGTAAAGCTGCTCGATAATATAACCGATCTTCTTCCGCGCATCCTGAAAATTGGTCTCTTTTACCTCCGCAAAACTTAAGAAAATCACGGGATAGGTTCCCTGCTGCTCCCTGTATTCCCCGTATTCCCATATCTCCGTTCCTTCAAACAGGTCTGCCCTGCCTGCATGACTAATGGAAAAGAACTTTTCCACCATGCTCATCGTCAATGTCTTGCCAAATCTTCTCGGCCGGTTGATCAGAGTCACACTGTCGCCGCTCTCCCACCATTCTTTGATAAATCTCGTCTTATCGATATAGAAATATCCTTTTTCCCTGACCGTCCCAAAATCCTGTTGTCCGATCGCTACCGTTCTCGCCATAAATTATCCTTCCTTATATCTATCGTAGACAATATACCTGTTTCTGCTATCGTTTTTTCAAACACATATACGGGATCTGTTGCAAAGCCGAAGGTAATATCTTTCGCTTCGTTAACAATGACGCAAAATGTTTCATCAGACCAAAAAGCCATTGGGTAAAGGCTTTCTGGTCTGGTTTCAGTATACCTTATATTTGCTCCCATTAGCAAGTTATATCCGGAAAGGCCGCAAGTATCTGGCAACCATTCATCCTGCGGCGTCCTTATTACAGGATCTGCCATTCTCCCCGGCCATTCGGAGAACTGTATCTGATCCTTCCCTCCGACTTCAATTCCCGGATTCTTCTATGTATAAGAGAAAGATTTACTTCCATATCTTTTGCAATTTCTTTGGCCGTGATCTCAGGTTTCTGTTTCATCAGTTCCAATATCCGGCGCTTCTCTGCATCTATCAGCGGTTGATGAGATGTGCTGCATGTCTGGGGCATATGGATCACCGTAAGTTTATCGGTTTCATCCCTGACACCGGAGGCACCAGATTCTTCTGACAGCCCCATGACTGCCCAGGAATCAAAATAGAATTCCAACTGATCCGGAAAAATCCTGATCTTCTTAATGTTTCCAAGCATATCCGCTATCTTCGCCTGTTCTATGATACCCCCTTCCAGTTTTTCACGTATCATTTCGATCCGGCCTTCCAGCTTTGCATTTTGTAAGATACTGTCTTCCAGATTCTTCAATTCTTCATTCAGCTGTCCGATCTTAACCGTCAACTCGTAATTTTTCGCTTTATAATCTGTATCAGAGATTGTGCCGTCCAGCAGCTTATCCAGCAGGAACTCCTTCTGACGGGATAATTTTTCTAACGAAGATTCCAGGCCCTCTTTCTTTGATCCTGCGTCATTCTCTTTAAGCGCATCCCGGAGAAGGGATAATGTCTTTTTTAGCAGCATATCCTTTTGCAGTTCCAGATCCTGATACTTTTTTTTGCATAACTGCTCCATCATCTCATACAGCTTCTTCTCATCCAGGTGCACATTATCACATCCCGTTTCTACATCCCTCTCCACTTTCCTGATCTGATCCCGCCTGAGCTGGTTCTTCCTCCTTCCATTCTGCAGATAATTACAGCACTTCCATTCCGTCACTTTTCCGCTTTTATTCTGGCGCACAGTACGGTAAAATGGGTTACCACACAATCCGCAGACGATCTTCCCGGTAAGATCATATTTGCCGGGATTACTTCCTTTTCTATAGACTCCGCCTTTGTTACCCTCCTGTCTTCTGTCATCCAACCCTTGATTCGCCCGCTCAAACAGATTTGCATCAATAATAGCCGGTATGACGTTTTCATGTACAATCCACTCTGTTTCCGGATTTTTATAGACCCGCTTGCTCTCAAAATCATAATGCTGTCTGTTCTGGATGACTGTCCCCTTGTAAATGGGGTTTCTGATAATATTTCTGATCAGGGAAGGGCTTATCATCTTCCCGCTTCGGTTACAATAGCCATTCCGATAGAGAATCTCTGCGCTGCAGTGTGTTCCGTAACCGTTAGCTGAAAGTTCGAAGATCATTTTTATCATCCCGGCTTCCCGTTCGTCAATTTCTATACTTTTATCCGACAGTTTCCTGTATCCGTAGGTCTGATTCGTTAATATGAAATGCTTTCCTTCCTTCTGCCGGTTGCGGTGAGCATTATTGATCTTCTTACTCAGCTCGCGGCTGTACTCTTCTGCAAGGATCGCCTTGATACCAGTGATCAGTGCGTCATCGGGTGTGTAAAACTTATGATCGAGATACATGTAGAGACGTTTCCGATTCCGCTGCATCCGGTCAAGGAACAGATACCAATCCTTGGTGTTGCGCATGAGTCTGTCCTGGCTCTTGATAACGATAATATCAAATTTGTCAGTTTCCAGATCTTGAAACAGACGGTTATATTCATTCCGGCCTTTTATCGTAGTACCGCTTTTTGCTTCCACATAAGCGTCAACCAGTGCCCAGCCCTGTTCTGCAATGCAGTTTTTTGATTCCTGGACCTGTTTGATCAATGCATCTTTCTGGGATTCCTCCTCAGTGCTGCAACGATTATATATGACTGCACGCAGTTTCTCCACAGGGTTCCTCCTTTCTTTATTTTGTATATATCTTTTTGAAATAGTGTTCTTGTCATTTCTGTACAAACAGCGCAACAGAATTCCTCCCGCTGCGCTGCCTGCAGAAAACTCAGGTGATCGTTCATCAACGCTCTGTCTTCTCGCTCCTGAGTAATTCCAGCATGCGGATCTGTTCGCTGGATGTAATCTGGTTTTCACGCACTAAGATAAGCGATATTTCGGTTATAATATCTTTGGTTTCTTTCGTCATACTGCCCTCCATAAAAGATCACAAATTCTTCTTACAGTTTATGCATCTTTTTAAACTTTAACCCCGTGTAAAACGTTCATTCTTGTCGAAATAGAATTAAAAACCAAAACCCTCTACTTCTGCAAAAACGTTCCTTCGTACCCTGCAAGTATTCCGTTTCGGACTTTCTTTCTTTTTCATATCACTTTGTTCTTCAAATGATGTGATTTTCAGTGGATGATCTATTGAATAACCGTCAATCTTCAATGCGCCTACAGCAATAAACTCTCCTATGCTTAAAGAATGAAGTACCGATGACCATTCTCTGATACCGTTTGGGTCTATCATTTTTGCCACAGTCCTGGTCTGACCTGCACCTGGCCGAAAATACAGGCATAATCCACACTGCGCCATGCGCTGCTGGACTACTGAGGGATGGCCTTGCATCAATTGTTGTGTGGCCAGAAGTAAATTGACATTAAACTTTCGTCCCTCAGAGAGAATCTCACCTAACAAGCTGTTTTTTCCACATGGAAGATTCTGACATTCGTCGATAAAAAGATATATTCCATCCCCTGTACATCCACTGACCATAGCCCTGCGCCAGATATAAGATAAAAGCATCTCTGCAACAGCTTTCTGTGTTTCCAGATTAAATTTGCTCAATCGAAATATGTTGATTTTGCCCTCTTTCACTGGCCAGTCACCGGAAATAAAAATATTATGGTTTGTTATCATGTATATTTTTTCCATGACTATTTTCGCAACATCTTTATCTATACTCGCTAATGCTTTACCGATTGCAGATATTCCCTGCTTATCATATTCGCCTGATCTACTTACATTACTGAGCGCAGTCCGAAGTGTTGCACGCTGAATAGCACCCAAATTAAAAGCTCTTCCAAAAACATCTGTCAGCGCACCAACAACATCTATCTGCTTTTCATATGTTCCATCAACATATTGCATTGGTTGTAGTATTTTGCACGGTATACCATCTTTATAAACATCAATAGTATTGATGAATGTTCTGAAATACGTTCTGTATTTTTCCAATATTTGACTATCATCCAGAACGTGATGGATATCCAATGTTACAACAGTACCGCCCTCTTCAACGATTTTTAACATCATTTTTTGAGCCATTGTTGATTTTCCGCATCCGGATTCACCCAATAACAAAATGTGACAATTCATCGACCTGTCTCTATCAAATGCTACCTCCTGTTTTTTATATTTTCCCAAGACCATATGCTTTTCCCCCTGACATTTTACATATAGTGATAAAATCCAATTCTCCGGAAAGATTCAGCTTTTCCCTATTGAAACATAACGTGCGTTTCCTTTTATATGAACCTCGAGCATCATAATAGCCCAATTTTATAGTGAAGGTGCTCGTATCTCCCCAGCTCCTGCATAAAATACCGTTCTCTGCCAAAGCACTTTTAAGAATATCGACTCCTATCATCTGTAACAATGGCGAGGAAATGATTTTAAAGAGCGCATCCGACATATACAGATAATTCTCGTCAAAAAGTATCATATTTTTCATATTGTACTCTGTAGACAGATCCAAATTTGGCAGCTCGACTACATCTGTAAAGTTTCTGTTTTCCTGCCATTTGTATAAAACTTTAAGAAAAGCATCCGGCAATCCATCTGTATCATGATTTTCTTCGTTCTGTGTGGCAAGTTTCATAGACATTCCGACCATTTCTTCAAATTCCTTTTCCATATTGAATGCTTTGAAATTTGGGTAAAAGAAACATGCCGCCGCCAAAAAAGCAGCCTCATCTGACGAATGTTTTTCCGTAATTATTTGACTCATCTTATCAATTACAACCGGCACTTGTTCGTCAGGTGGTATCTCTATCATCTCCTCTAAAAAAATCTGCGATAAATCACCATCAACATTAGCAACGAATAAGTTTTGCAAATCGACTCCTTTTGGCAAACCTTCTGAAACAACTATCGGCATAGCGTTCATTTTCTTTCCCGAACACTCTCCGACCTGGACACTCACTGCAAGGGAGCGTAAAAGGTCCGCGCCCTTTTTTGTATTTGTATAAGGGTACAGAACACTCGTAGAATTTAAATCATACAAAATATCCGCTATATAAGGCATTTTCGAAAATTCGCTGATTATTTTTGTCTGATCATTTGAAAGCAACTTAATCGCTGCTTTCATCTGCCCTTCACTCACATCCAGCAGAATCAATTTGTCAAGACCTAATCCTGCTTCCTCGATAATCGGCAAATTAATCGCTAAAGACCGCATCAGCAAGATCGTAGTTTTCTTATCATCCATTTTTTCTCAACTCCTCCATCGTCATTTCGTCCATCCCTGCGAAATGCCATTTTCTATCGCTTCTTTTTATCCATCCATGCCGAGGTGAGATTTCAACCCTTTCAGCCTCATAAAAGGAAAAAGCCAGTAATGCGTCCGCAGCGCTTTTCTCTGTTCTACCTGAAACCGAGAGCAGGATTCCCCGCGACTTAAGTTTTTTCAGAAAAGCGTTCGGCAAAATTCCGTCTTCACCATATTCAAAAATTATTCGGCATGTCCTCTCCTTTCCCCAAGCTATTTCAAGAACCATTTCAAATTCCGGGTAATACGATTCATATATTCGCGACCGGAAATTGTCGACATTCAGCAATTTTTTTGCTACTACGCGTATATTGTCCATGGCATCCAGAGCCAAAAATATATTACCTTCCACATCACGATAAATCGTGGGCGAGAGCATTTGCAAATATGCCTTGTAGCAGAATTGTAAATCTTGCAGCTCCCGCTCATACTCGATGCGCTGCTTGTTCATGACAGCATTAGTTCCAATTTTGATATCTCCCTTTGCCATCTCGTACCCTATTTTTTCTTGATATCCAGCAATAATGTCTCCTCGATAAGCAGGAGCTTCATATACTGGAAGATCAATTTTGGCCACTTCCGGCTTGTTTTCTTTACCTCCACAATTTTTTTCCGCCTCATCCAATTCGATAATAGGGATAATCCCGTTTGGATATGGACCTGAACATTTTCTCATTCGCTTTTTTCTCCTTTCGTATTTTAAAGATATCCTCACACAGAAATGAAAAGGGCATCTCAGTGATATCTTTAAAATACCATCCAAGATGTCCTTTGTATAATGAGCACGAAAAAAAATTTTTTTCCTTTTTTTTCGCATTCGGGATTAGCTTGTATTTACACACACTATTCCCAAATACCTTCCATAACTTTCATATGTACCTTTGCGTATAAATTAGCGGGTTTCTTTGCTTGTCCTGTATTTTTTATCCTTTTGTTTTTTGTCTCTGATCCTCGTGTTTTCTCTAATATCGCACTTATTCCTTCATCAAGCAGGTTATCCTTGACGCTCTTTTCTAACTTGTTTTGTAAATAAAACAAAAGAGCCTGTTTATCCTCATCTTCCCATTGATCTATATCATAAAAACATAACCAAACATAAGCATCACAAATATCTTCGTAACAATGATTATAGTTCTCCAATTTTTTCTCTACATAAAATTTTATATTATCAATTTCTTTTTTTTGAAACTCTTTCAGAAACAGAAATCCGAACACCATCTGGGCAAATAAATTGCGACCATATATTCCCTTCATTTTACTTACAAGATATATTATTTTGAGAAAGTCTTCTTCAAATATGGCCGATTGAATTTTCATCCTTTCCTTGTCATATACATAAAATGAGCTACCTGCAAGAACATTATTGAATATTGCGTTGGTAAGAGTTACTCCCAACATATAGTCCAAATAATAAAAATTTTCAAGCGTACAATTTTCAAGCTCCATGAACATATCGTTAATATATTCATAGCTATAGCGAGTTATATCCGCATATTCATTGGTTTTTCTGCTTTTATCTTTATTAAATGAATCAAAATCAAAAATTCTTATATATTTTTGTGTGAATATAACATCTAAAAGTTTCTTGATAAAAACAGGAAGTTCACTCAAATTTTTCACCGGCAAATTTTTAAAATCTGACACTCTTCCTGTGACTTGAAAATCACCCTTTCTTTTTCCATCAATATAATTATATCGTTCCCCAGATAACTGAGTATACTTAAGTCTTAAATAGCTTTCTACCATGCAATCTATTTGAAATACATTATATTTTAACATTACGGAATTTACCTCTTTCTCCCATTCATCAAATTCCATTTCAAAATACTTTTTATGTATTTCCCTTATATTCTCATCTTTCATTATTTCATTATATAACTCAATCACCCCTGCTTCAGATATAGGTTTATTATCCAATAATGATTCTTTCATTATTTCATTACTACGATTTTTTTCTGTTCCTCCGCTCCACTTCCCTGCCAAAGTAAGAGTTTGCTCATTTATTTTTTTGTATCTCATCATCTCTACACTTACATCTGCACTTTTTATATCATTTTTCTCAATTATCTTCTGTGCAACAATCTCCCAAGATAATTTATCATCCAATACTTCCTTCAAATCTATCCCATATCTTTTCAAGATTTTCTGGTAAATTTTCTCCAAATTGTCCGTGGTCAACTTAAGCTCATCCAGTTCTTGATCTAAATATCGCCTCATCTTTTCATCCTTCCTGTAATACCATAGTAGGGCTATGGATTTTTGTATAAATACATTATAACAGAAAAGAGAAAACAATATATATCTAAACCCACCACTAATCATAGTAGTATTCTTTTTGTCCATATTTCTTTTTGATCATTTCTAAATTCTGACAAAATGCTATTATTTTGTCAGAATTTAGAAATAAAAGTTTTAAAAAATGGGCATATAGATTCTATACAACATTATTTCACATTTTCTGCATAATCTTTTTACTCCTTTCCACCATCCTTCAATGTTGCAATAACAACAGTGAGTATTCCTATTACTACTGCTTTCATGACTTCGTCCATCAAATATACCAACCACCTTTCTTTCAGTTTTACAATCTAGGTAAAAATCTCATATCCATACAAATACACTTGTCTATAAAAAATCCTGAACAATTCCTGGACACTCTTAAAAATATTTTTACGCCGCCGTCTGCGTCTTCGCCAGCGCCGCCATCACCTTCCTGTAGAGCTCATCACTCATGGTATCCATCTCCTGTATCTTATACCGTTCCCTGACCGTCTCTACCGCTACACCTGTCCTGTCCAGTTCGTCCATCAGGGATGTCATCTGTGCTGTAGAAAGCCTGCTTTTCTGTTTCCCTTTTTTCTGGCTTCCTGTTGCCTCCGCAGCTTTCCCATCCACAGCTTTTCTGACAGTATCCTTATTCTTCATCGCATATACTGCCTGCCCTTTCTCATTCACGATCACCAGTGACGATATCTCCCGGTCGCCGTTATACTCAATGGAACTCACTGAAAAACGGTCATAGCAGTAATACTTCTTCTCTTTATTTCTACTGTCGCTCTCTTTACTCTGTATCGCCGCTGTCCCTGCAGGTATCCAGATAAAAGGCGCACTATACAATTCCCTGCCGATGCCCCAGTTAAAGCAGGCGCGTTTGAAGCTGTCGGATGCCTGTCCCTTCTCCTTCTCCGAATAACTCATAGTTCCTACATCCTGCTTGGATATCCATTCGCCGGAATCCTTATCGTATATCTCCACCGTGCAGTACAGGTTCCCGTCAATGCATTGGTGGCTGCGTTTCCAGCCAAAGATCCCAAAAGTTTCGTCAAGGATCCGCTGGTCCACCCTCGCATCCTTATATAGTAAAAGACTAAGGCCCTTCTCATTAATTGTTGCGATCCTGCACTCGATCTCATCTGCCTTAAGCAGCCTGATCATATCCTGTCCCATCGTCATCCTCCTTTCCGCCTGTACCGTTGCTTTTTTCCATCTCCGAGAGCAGTTCAAGCCGGTCGCCCACATATGCGCTCAGTTCCTCGTAAGACCCATCTTTTCTATCCATCCATTCCTGATAGAAAGATCCCAGGATCCCGGTATTTAAGTGTAGCAGGCCGCGCAGCGCCTCCTTTTTCAGAAGGTCGGCACGTTCCACCAGTATCTCATACAGATCCACATGGATCTCTATCTCATATGAGGACTTGAAGATATCCTCTTTCTCTTTCTGCAGTATCCGGTCCTTAAAAAGCAGCAGCTCCAGGTGGAGCCGCTGCATCAGTAATGACTTCAATTCCCTTTCCTCCATACGCACACCTCCTTACGCCGCCTTCACTTCGAAGCGCCTGTAGTGCGATGCCTTCCCGTAATCTATATAGATTTCCGGTCTTTCAGATTTGATACGCGTTGTATCCAGCTTAGTCGAATCAATATTCTTCCAGGAAACACGGTAACATTCACTGCTCGCAAGTTCATTGTCCTTCATGAACAGTTTCACTTCCTGCTCGATCTGTTTCTGTTCTTCCTGCAGCTCAGCCACATATCTTAAGATCTCTTCCCGCCGTTTCAGTTTTTCGTCAAATCCGACCAGTTTTATTTCGCTCGCCTTTTTTGCCGTATGGAAATACTGTTCTATCACTTCATCACATGCCCTGCTCCCATCCGGCGGCGGCATGATCCTTTTTACTACATGGCCATTCCAGAAATCTTCTTCCATGGCAATCAATCCGCTGATCAGTTCCTCATCCCACTCCAGCTTGCGGTATGTAAATTCCCTGCCTAAAATAACAGCGGCAATATACCAGGTGCGTTTTCCTGTGACCGCCATATAATGGTAGCACTGCAGGACATAATGGAGCGGGATATTCCCATCAGCCCACTTGTCCGCATTATAGGCGCTGGCGGTCTTGCATTCCAGTCCTGCATCCTCTCCTGCCACCAGTCGGTCCACATCAGCGATCATGAACGGATGCTCTTTGCTCCTGTACATGAAGTTGGACTTCCTTACCTTTAATCCGGTCGCTTCCGTGAAACGCTGCGCAACATAATCTTCCAGATCATGGCCAATGCGGATCGCTTCATTATCCTGTTCCTCCACCGACTCATTTGTCTTGTCCTGAAATACTTTCATGGCGCTGCTGTACGGGTTCACACCACAGACCGCCCCTGCGTCAGAACCTCCTATTCCCGACTTCCTTAAGCGGAGCCATCCTTCCGTGTCTACTCCCGCCAGTGGTATCTTTTCATACATAATGATTTTCTCCTTTCCACTTTCTGCTCTCTTTATGCATTTTTACGGTCATTCTGTACCCTGCAGCTTTTTCTGCAGTTACATATTGACAGATAATTCAGACATTAATTCCTGATAGTACCTGCCATACCGCCTGCCCTTAGCCCCTTTCACTCTAGAACCCTGCCGACAGATACCTGTTTCTTCCGGCCTGCCTCGTGATATACTTTTCCCTTGCCGCCACAAACCCACAAGGAAACCTGCAGGTTTCTGTCAACACATATCTGCCGGGATTCCAGAGCATAGGGCACTGTTATGGCTGTCCTGTTTCTTCTATATAAATAGTAACCCTCCGCGTAATAGTAACTGTCAGGCCGCTTTCACCAGCTGGTAAGCCTTATCGATCAGCGGGTTGCCGTCCATCGTGCGCATGAAAAGATTCTCCTTATGATTTGCCGTCCTGCGCAGAGGTTTTGCATGGGTCGCAAAATCCGATACCGCATTGAGGAAACGGTATGCATTCTTCCCTGTCCCCTGCAGGTCCGGCGCGTCATAATATCTGTGTGCCATATCTTCCCTGAGCTTCGTGATATTCTTATTCTGTATGGCAGTCGCATCCTTTTCCAGCGGGAGCAGCATCTCAATATACTCCGCCACCTGCCTGTCCGTGATCTTCTGTCTCTGCAGGTTCCCAAATTCCTTTCCAAGCTGCATCATATACGCTTCTGCCATAAACAGTGTATCCTCCGCCTCCTGCAGCTTGTCCCTGATATTTCCTGTGTGGATCATGGACCAGGAACGTTTCGCCGTATCCAGCGCAAGGTTCAGCGTATTACAGCACACCACCCTTACCGGTGTCAGCGCTACCTTCACTGCCCCGCTCCCGTCATGGGTATTGGAAAAGACCAGATACGGGGATACCTGTTCCCCCGAGATGATATATTCCTTCGGGAGCCTTGCAAGGAGCCATACCCTCCTTCCTCCCTGCAGGGAACCGGCAGTCTCATAGCGGACGCCTTTCCCAAGCAGGGCATCCGTAAAGGCAAATGCTTCTTTATTCTGGATGATCTTATAGCGGTCAGTTACCACACCCAATACCCTGCGGTCTCTGTCCCGGATATTCGCTTTGTAACCGGGAATGGCCTCACCGGTATCCGTATAAACCGGTTCCTGTTTCACCTGCCAGTCCAGCCCTGCCAGACGGAGTGCTTCTTCCGAAGACGGCGCCTCTGCTACCCTTATCCCTAACCCGTGCCATGGTTTCTCTCTTGTGTAAAACATTGTTTCTACGTTTGCTGCCATAATTCTCTTCTCCTTTTCTTTGAAGCAATTTGTTCTTGTTTTCAGTGTTTCAATTCTTTTACTGTCTGTCTTAAAGTCTTTCTGTCTCCCTTACTGTTATCAAGCCTCCTTCCTCAATAGATGGAATCTGCCCTGTAGATACCCCATCTGAAACAAATGAAGGAGAGCCACTGACAGGCTCTCCCTGCTGTGCTGATAAAGCTGTTCTATGTAAACGGTAATCTCTTACCGGAAATTTACGATTGATATATCTCCTTCCTCTGATCACACAGCAACCTCTTCAATCTCTTCTTTCTGCCTGTCATAGCGGTACAGATTAAATGAAAGGATCTCTTCCGGATCTACCTGGGTGGTATTAACTTCCTTAACCATCTGCCTGTAGAAATCGTATCTCTGGTCCCGTTGTTCCGGCAGGAGCAGGACTTCATGTGTCGAACTGGGCAGGATTAACAGGTCTGATCCCAGTCTGTCCGCCAGCCCTTTTATCTTCTCCGAATAAAGCATTGCAGAAGCGCCGAACATTTTTTCCCTGTTCGAGAGCATATATAGGGGCTGTATCGTTTCATCCACTTCGATTCCTGCCAATTCTTCCATCAGTTCCTTCATGGATACTAAAAGTTCCGGCATCTTTTGTTTCATATTCTGCTGAGCTATATGGTAAATCTCATCTACTGTCTGCCTCCACATGGCCAGGTGACTGTTATAGAGCAGGATGGTTGCCTTTCCAAACACCGCTTCCTCCATTGCGTAATAGAAAACAACAACCAGATCATGCCATTTAATGTATGGCACATCCTTAAGAAGTTCCTTATTCTTTTCATAGTTGATGACCTTATGGAAAATCCCTCCCTTCACCTGGGCGAAATCCTTGAAAAAGTCCATATCCAGCTGCAGGTTATGGGCATACTTCTCATATTCATCTCTGATCTCTTCCGCAATCACTTCCAGAGAAATACCTTCCTGATACCGCTTATATGGCGTCTCCAAATAGACTGTCGGGGCTATGCTGCAAGTCTCTTCTTTGATAACAATCCCTGTAAGACGGACGTTATTATTTTTAAGCACCTCCGTCACTGTAACCGTACAGGTGCTCCCCATTTTTTCTTTCAGTAATGCTACGACCTCATCCGTAAATTCGTTAAAGTTCATTTTATAGTTCCTCCTTTTTTTGCTTCTTCCTTCCTTTGACCATAAAACTGCGTTTTCCTCTTATTTATCACTTCCTTCCATTTATGCTCCCACATCAGGACATGGTCTGCTTCTGATATATTGATCTGGCTCCGCAATATAATAAGGAAGAGACCTCTGCGGTCTCTTCCTCATATATATCTCTTTTCTTTCATACATACGTTCGTATTCTGACATGAATAAATCTTATACAAGATATTATCCAGATTCCACGAATATCTTACACCAAAAATCAATGCTCCATCTATAGGATAGAATAAAACCCTTCATCCCAATCTTCATCGCTGTCAGCTTCATAAGTACGGAAGTATAATCCACCTTCAAAAAACGATACCACTGCGTAATAGCCACCATCTACATAAACCCAATACTGCGGCGATCCATTTTCTGCCGGCCTGATCTCAGCATTCTCGAAATTGTTTTTCCCGCCACTCATAGATATGGTGTTCTCTGTTACAGTTAATATGGCAGTATTTCCACCTGTAATCAAATACTCTCCAGGGACCAGATCGATATTGCCGCTGTCAGCATAAAATCCGTCATCAATGGCATCAATAATCCCATCTGTCAGAACATATCTGTCAGGATTCGCATCAATGATGGGATTACCGATACCAGTGTTAGTATCGCCGCTGTCAGTTATGTTCTCTGTGTCATTATGATCTCCAAAAACATCTTTATCACTTGTATCCACTTTTCCTAATATTACAAGAGGATTTACTTTAAAGATCAGTCCCGCGATCTCAAAATCTATTTCAGAATCCTCATCCACCTTATCAGAATTGATCATTGCCGTGAAAACGATCTGGCCTTTTCTTCCACCGGCGTTTACAGTGACGGCGGTCGGATATGATACATTTCCATTCCCGATATAATAACCATTTGCCATCGCTGTATCTGCACCAGCTCCTTTAGACATCTCATAATCATCTATATACAGCACAGCATCATTCTGGTCTAACCAAAAGCTCTCATCACTGTTATTTGTTATATCAAAAGCAATATATACATCTGTGCTTGATGACGTTCCTATATTAAAAACTTTGTAGTCTACATCAATAACTTCTATAGTCACTCCGCTCTCGTTTGTGAAGACAGATCCCAAATGAAGATATTCATCATAATCAGGGGTTCCTGGAAGCATAGCATCAATATCTGTGCTGACTTCGTCTGTAACAACATTCTTTTCCTCTTCCTCTTTTTTATCTGCAGATTCTTTCTCTTC
>VSOD01000349.1 GCA_009774655.1 Lachnospiraceae bacterium | reverse complement strand
TTCGTGATCACAAGCGGCGGCACGAATCTGATAATGTCCGTCCCGGCATTGATCAGCACCAGCCCCCTGTCCATCGCCCGGGTAATGATATCGCCCACCGGCCTGTCAAAAACAAGTCCCTGCAGCAGTCCCACACCCCGGTGTTCCTTCACGCAGTCGAATTCCTCCACCAGCCGCTTAAGATTCTCTCCCAGACAGGCGCCCGTCTCCTTCACATTTTCCAGTACCTTCTGTTTCTCAAAAAGGTCGATCACCCTGCTGACAGCCGCACAGGCTAACGGGTTGCCGCCGTAGGTGCTGCCATGATCTCCCGCCACGAGAGAATGTGCGCCCACCTTTTCCGTCATCAGAAAAGCACCCACCGGCACGCCGCAGCCCAACGCCTTCGCCACCGTCATCACATCCGGTTTGATTCCGTAGCGCTGCCAGGCAAACATATGGCCCGTCCGCCCCATGCCGCACTGGATCTCGTCCAGCATCATCAGGATATCCCGCTCGTCGCACAGCTTACGCACCCTGCGCATGAAGTCCTCCGTCGCCGGATAGATACCGCCCTCTCCCTGCACCGTCTCAAAAAGGATCGCACAGGTCCTGTCCGTCACCTGCGCCAGCACGCTGTCGAAATCGTTCAGATCGGCAAAGCGGATATTCCCGATCATCGGCTCGAAAGCTTCCCTGTAATGCGGATTGCCCGTCACCGACAGCGCGCCCATGGTCCGTCCGTGAAAAGAATGGTGCATGGCGATGATCTCATGATCCGTCTTCCCATCTTTCAAAAAGGCATATTTTCTGGCCGTCTTGACAGCCCCCTCAACAGCCTCCGCACCGCTGTTGGTAAAAAATACCCGGTCCATACCGGAAATCTTCGTCAGCTTACCCGCCGCCTCGATAGCCGGCATATTATAGTAATAATTGGACGTGTGAATAATCTTGTCAATCTGTTCCTTCAGGGCATCGTTGTATTCTTCATTATGATACCCCAAAGCAAACACCGCGATTCCGGACACAAAATCCAGATACCGCTTTCCTTCCATATCATACAGATACACACCGTCCCCTTTATCAAATACCACCTGATAACGGTTGTACGTATGTAAAAGGGTCTTCTCCGCCTCATCAATATACTGCTGCATTGTTGTACTCATTCGCTTATCCCTTTTCTTTTCTTATCCGAGCTCTTCTGCAGGGCTCTTTGCTTCTCTGTGTCTTATTATTTCCGGCTTTACCTGCCCAAACGGCTGCCTGTTCCGGAACAGTGTCCGCTATACGGTATCCTCATCCGAGATGATGGCCGTCCCGATTCCCTGATTGGTAAAGATCTCCAGCAGCAGACAGTGCGCGATACGCCCGTCCAGAATATGCACCCGGTTAACGCCTTCCCTGATGGCATCCGTACAGTTGCTCAGCTTCGGCAGCATTCCGCCGCCGATACAGCCGCTGCCGATCAACTCGTCAGCCGCAGACGCCGTCAGCCTTGAGATAAAACTTCCCTTGTCATTGATGTCCCGATACAACCCCTCGATATCTGTCAAAAATACCAGCTTGTCCGCTCCCACAGCCTTGGCGATGGCACAGGCCGCATCATCCGCATTGATATTGTAAGTCATAAAATCCCGATCCAGCCCCACAGGCGCCACGATCGGCAGGAAATCCTTTTCCAGAAGATCATAAAGCACCTTGGGATCCACGCTGCAGATCTCACCCACATAACCGATATCTTCCCCGTCCGGACATTTCTTCGTACACTGCAAAAGCCCTGCATCCTTGCCGCTGATGCCCACAGCCCTGACGCCCAGTTCTTCCACCATCCTGACCAGATTCTTGTTGACCTTATTCAAGACCATCTCCGCGATCTCCATAGTCTCCGCATCCGTCACCCGCAGGCCGTTCACGAACCGTGCTTCCCTGCCCACCTTGCCGACCCAGCGGCTGATCTCCTTACCTCCGCCGTGCACGATGATCGGCTTGAAACCTACCAGCTTAAGCAGCGTAACGTCCTTGATCACATTCCGCTGCAGTTCCTCGTCACTCATGGCGCTGCCGCCGTACTTCACCACGATGATCTTACGGTTAAACTTCTGAATATAAGGCAGGGCCTCGATCAAAACCTCAGCCTTCCCCAAAATCTTATCCATTTCCTTCTGTTCCATGATCTCACTGTCCTTTTCCATTTTCTATATCCTGCTGTGTCTTCCTGTATCCTGCCATATCTCCGGTACGCTTCGCGACATAACAAATTTCTGCTTCGGTTCTGCAAAATCAACTCCTGTAATCCGCATTGATCTTCACATACTCATAGCTCAGATCACACCCCCAGGCTGTCGCCTCGGCATCACCCATATGCATATCCACCAGCACCGTAACCTCCGGCGAAGCCAACACCTGTGTAGCTTCCTCCTCGCTGTATTCCACCGCTGACCCGTCCCTGTAGATCAGGATACTCTTTTCCGCATTTTGGAAGTACAGCTCGATCTTCTCCGGGTCAAACTGTACGCCCGAATATCCCAGCGCACATAAAAATCTGCCAAAGTTCGCATCATGTCCGAATATAGCCGCCTTACACAGACTTGAACCGATCACGGACTTACTTAAGATACGCGCCTCCGCCCTGGTGGCCGCATGGATCACCTTCGCTTCAAAAAGCGCGGTCGCCCCCTCGCCGTCCCCCGCCATCTTCTTTGCCAGCGTCGTATTGATATAGTTAAGCGCCTTCCGGAACTTATCGTAATCCTCATTCTTACAGGTGATCTCCGGATTGCCCGCCAGACCGTTAGCCAGTACTACAAGCGTATCGTTGGTGGAAGTATCTCCGTCCACAGAGACCATATTAAAAGTATCTTCCACATCTTCCCGCAGCGCCTCCTGCAAAAGCTCTTTGGAGATAGCCGCATCCGTGGTCACAAAGGCAAGCATGGTGCACATATTCGGATGAATCATACCGGAACCCTTGCACATGCCGCCCACCGTCACGGTCCTGCCGCCCAGCTCAACCTGCACCGCCGCCTGCTTGGATACCGTATCCGTAGTCATGATGGCTTCCGCCGCCTGCGTACCCGCTTCTTTCGTAGCAGCTCTGGCTGCCGCCAGCTTCTCCACTCCTGAAAGCAGCTTCTCCACCGGAATCTGATTCCCGATCACACCTGTTGAGGCCACCAGCACCGCATCCGGTGAAATCCCCATAAGCTGCGCCGTCTTCTCCGCCGTCTGTCTGCAGCAGTCATATCCCTGCCTGCCGGTACAGGCATTGGCGATACCGGAATTCACGATCACAGCCTGCACCGAAGGAGCGTTCTCCACGATCTCCTTATCCCACAAAACCGGCGCTGCCTTCACCACATTGCTGGTGAAAACGCCCGCCGCCCTGCAGGGCGTCCGGCTGTATACCATCGCCATATCCTTTCTGTTCTGATATTTGATCGCAGCCTCGATCCCTGCAGCCTCAAACCCCTGCGCAGCAGTAACGCCGCCTTCTATTATCTTCATCGTCCTGTAATCCCTTTCTTTTCTAACCTGTTTCGTTTGCATCTCCGTCTTTCTTTTTCACACTGCCGCCGCGCACTGCTTCTTATTTTAATACATTTCGCTCCGGTTGGAAAGACCGATTTTCAGCCTTCCGGTTCAATATCGGGAATCTCCACAGTAACTTCCGTCTCCCCGGCCGTCTCAAGGGGATCCGTCTGCTCCTCCTTCCCGTCCTCTTCTTCCTCCCACAGCGATTCATACTCCTTGTGCTTCTTATCCATGTTCATCGCGGCCATATGTTTGGCTGTTTGATAGATTTCCATATTGAAGTCCATCAGCTTCTTTTCATCCGAAGCGGGCACCTTGTCACCATTGGCGATCCTTCTGGCAATTTCCAGACATTTGGCTACCTCTTCCCCGTACTCTTTCATGGCCTCTCCCTGCTGTTTCGCCGACTCCGCATTGGCAATACCGGTCTCCAGCCCGATCACCTGATCCCGCAGCTTTATATGCTCCTCGATCTGTTCCTTCACCTTGTCGATCTGCTCCTGCAGTTCCCGGGAACGCTTACGATATTCCTCCGACAATTCGAGCACTACCCCGGAACCGCCGTTCCACACTTCCTCCTGAGAGCTGTATTTGAATTGTGCGTCGTTTTCCTCCCTTGCTTTCAGCAGCTTCCTCTGCCTGTTCCGCAGCACCTCCAGCTGCGCCGTGTATGCCTGCCTTGCCTCTTTGATCTTCATTGTCCTCATTTTTAACCCCTCCATGCAGTCTGCCTCACAACGTTCTCTACCTTCTATATCGGCATACACAGTTAACCTGCAAACCACCTGCATCATCTGTTCATTTACCGTAAGCCTTTATCTATACCCCTTACCGGCGCAGGCGATACACCCTCGTCCTGTTTGTTCCCACTGCTTCGACATCTTCCATTTCAGAAAGCAGCGCTCTCGTTCTGGCTGTACTCAACTCCAGAAACTGCGCAATATCGCTTGTTCTTGCTGTTTCGTGTTTTTGTAGATACAGCCTGATCTTTTCCATATTTTTGCCTGTTTTTATCGCTTGTTTTTTATCGCTTGTTTTTATCGCTTGTTTTTTATCGCTTGTTTTTATCGCTTGTTTCTCGATAAATTTTAAAGTCAATGAAGTCCTGTCA
>VSOD01000348.1 GCA_009774655.1 Lachnospiraceae bacterium | reverse complement strand
CAAGATCAATATGGTCTGCCCGGAACAGATCAGGAGCTTTGGCAGGATGGTGGAAGCCCGTAAAGAAGCGGAAGCATAGCTTGTGGTCGTAGTGTCCGCGATCAGTTTTGTAAGATATGAGTTTACGACGGCGGAGGGGACGGTGACGGTGCGTCGCAGCTTTTTTCTGCGGCAGGGGGAGTGGGAAATGGTGAGCAGTCAGAGTTATCCGGCCTGTACATGGGTGTATTCCGGGGCCTGGTTATTTTTCGGGGAGTACAATATGCCCGGTTATGACGGGCCTTCCGGCCAGACGGCAGTCAGGGTGGAACCGCTGGGGGAAGAGTACCGGCAGCTGAACCGGAACTATGTGCGGCGTATCGGCTACGAGTTGAACAACCTGTTTACTGCGGACTGGAGTGAGTCGGATTATCGGGATCTTAATTTTTACGATCTCTATGAGGCGTTCCTGCGGATCCGGAATGCGCAGCAGACGGGAGCATTGTTTGAGGAAGGCAGAAGCTATGAGATACCGGCGGCAGAATTTGAGGCTGTTTTTCAGAGCTTTTTTCGGATAGATGCGGGTACGTTGCGGCAATATACGACATACCATGAGAGTACGGATACCTACCGGTACAGGACGCGGGGTATGTTTGATTTCGCTCCGACGCCGAATATTCCCGAACCGGAAGTGGTCGCTTATGAAAAGAACCCGGACGGAACATTACGACTTACCGTCAATGCTGTCTGGGCGGAGAAGTGTCTGGAGCAGGCATTTTGCCATGAAGTGACCGTCAGGCCATTGGAAGACGGGAGCTTCCAGTATGTTTTCAACCGGGTGCTCCACTCGGAAAACGATGTGGAGATCACATGGTATACGGAGAGGCTGACGGAAGAACAGTGGGCGGAATACTATGAGAAAAAGGCGGGAACAGAGACAGAAGATGAAAATACAAAAGATGCCGCAAAAGACGTTGCGAAAGAGCCTGCGGGGGAGAGTGCAGAGAAGAATGCAGAGAAGAATGCGAAGCCGGACAATATTCTGACGGCGGCGGAAGAAATGCGTCTGCAGAAGGAGGCGATGGCGGCGGCAGAACGGTGTGCGGAATACTACCGGGACAGCAGCATTATTGATGCGGAGACGGGCTATTCCCGGATCGATAATTTTTCTGCAGAGCAGAGGAAAGCGGTAGTGCACTGTCTTGGCGGACAGGGGCTTGTAAGTGTCTCAGACGATATCAATATGGAAAACGGCCAGCAGGTGGAAGCGTTTTATGATATCTATGCCTCCGGCGGGGATGCGATGGTTACCGTGTTTGAAGTATACAGGGAGGGGGATCTGTGTGCGAAAACATTTATAAGCAGGGACGGGAAGACACAATCTTACTATGTTCTGGTGGGCTGGCGTGAAGGGGGCGTACCGAGGATAAAAGGAGACGGCACCCGTGATCTGGAAGAAATGCGGTTGACGGAAAAAGGTTATTTCATCTATACAAATACGGTGACGGTCATGCATGGCAGTCTGCGGGATTATTACAGGGTAGAGCCGTTGTCCGAATCATGCCGGAAGCTGACCGATCGTTATCTGTACGGGCTGAGCTTCGTCAATTACAGCCTGCTGGCAGCAGACTGGGACGCCGATACGGTGGAAGCTGTTTTGGAGCCCTGTATGTTCGAGGATCTCTACCGGGCATTCACCAGAGAGCCATTTGTGCCGGAAAATGGCAGGATACCGGCACAAACCTACGAGCAGGTCATGACGACATGCCTGCCGGTGACCGTCGAACAGCTGCGGGAGCACTGTGGTTACGACGGGGAAACGGACAGTTATGAGTATGAGATGATCTTTTCAAGACAGTTCCCGCCTTTCGGGGAAGTGGTGGATTACAGGGAGCAGGAAGACGGAACACTGATACTTACTGTGGATGTGGTCTGGATCGACCGCAATTCGGATCAGGCCTTTACAGATCAGATCGTGGTTCAGCCGTTTGCGGACGGCACATTCAGATACCTGTCCAACTCGGTGGAGGAGAAGGAGCTGTCGCTGCCGGCAAGGGCAGACAGGACGGCTTTCGCTATCCCGGCCGCTTTGCTTCCGGCAGCGCCGGAACTGCCCTGGATGTTGACGGCAAAGAAACAGGTGTTGTCGGGCACTTCAAAGAAGCCGATAAACCAGCCGTTTCTGTCCTGACCGTCCACTCGCACGGTGCCGTTTTTGCCGTAAAAAGCTGTATTCCCGGCGGAAGCGTTTTCAGGAGAAGTGCCGGCGGCAGAAGCATTGCCGGCAGTGGAATACAGGCGGATGGAATCTTTTACGGCATTTACATGTTCCGGGGCAAAGCCGGGACGATTGTCGTAAAGCGCCGCCAGCAGCTGCACCTGTTCTACCGGCGAGATCTTCAGGGAGGACTGCAGCCAGTAAGGGGAACTGCCGGCGGTGATGTATGCCGGTATGGTTTCGTTGCCGTATCCGATCCTGTGAAGATAGTCCCGGATGACGGAGGAACCGAGCTGCCGATCTATCTTTTCGAAATACCAGTTGACGGAGGCGCGCATGGCGGTGTCCAGATCCTGGTCCTTATTCCATGCCGCAAAAGGATACGCGGTCCCGTCCCATGCCATGGAAGAATCCGCAGGCGTGATCACGCCTTCCTCCAGTGCAAACAGCGCGTCATAGATCTTGTAGGTGGAGTCCGGAGACGTCCGCAAAAGGGCGTGTTCCATGTCATAAATATGCCAGTGGTCGTTTTTGAGGTCATAGAGGACGAAGCTGCCTTCATAACCGTCGAAGTATGAGGACAGGTCGAGTGTAGAAATCCTGTCGGGGGACGGATTCCACCGGTATTGTTCCTGCCCGGCGGCCTGGGTGGAGAGCAGCGGGGCAGGGGTGAGGAGCAAAGCGCCGATCAGAGCGAAGGCGGTGCATCCTTTTGCTTTCCTGAAAGCGTCAGGCTTTTCATAGGTGGAGATGGCGGCAATCCGCTGCCGCATCTGCTTCATGCTCCCGCTCATGCCGGCAGCAAAGGGAAAGGGCATATGTGAAACCTTTTCGGCAAAATTGATCAGAGCTGCGCCGTATTCTTCGTAGTCGCTTTCGGGAAGCCTTTTCAGGACGGCGGCGTCGCAGGCGATCTCCCGGTCGCTGCGCATTTCTTTCAGGGCATACCGTACCGGCGGATTGCACCAGTAGAGTATGCCGGTCAGGGTCATAAAAAGACCGGCCAGCGTGTCTTTGTGTCGGTAGTGCTGTAATTCGTGCAGCAGTATATAGCGCATCTCTTTGGCATCAAAATCCGAGATCAGATGGATCGGCAGATAGATACGCGGCCTGCATATGCCCATGATAAGCGGGGATTTCAGGTAAGCGGCGCTGTAGACTGGAACAGGCCGCTTTATGCGCAGCTCACGCAGACAGTCGTCGTATAGTGTGCG
The DNA here is from genome assembly GCA_009774655.1 of Lachnospiraceae bacterium. Lineage (GTDB taxonomy): Bacteria > Bacillota > Clostridia > Lachnospirales > Lachnospiraceae > UBA3282. The sequence goes on along the minus strand of VSOD01000348.1, from coordinate 1,215 downwards.
GACCGTTCTGCTCTGCAGGGGAAGCGCAGATCTTCGCAGGGCGGTTAAACGGACGCTGGAGCGCATCACGATCAAGAGCATTGCGATGACGCCCGTAAGCCAGATGGAACACAGGATAAAGCCGGCAATGGAGGGCGCCGCATTGCTGACAGACAGGGTGAAATCGTCCATCTGCCGGAGCGTGCCGGGAAGATGGATGCCGGCAGCAGTTCCCTGGACCGGATCCGTGCCTGCTTCTCCGGAATGCCGTACTGCGGCAAACCACGAGAGGATCTGCAGGATACCGGCCGGGCGGACGGGCAGGAAGGGAACAGTGAGAAGAGCGAGCAGCAGATACCATAAATGAAACTGCATCCGGCTGGTGAGGATATGCCGGCATATCCGTTTTGCCGCAAGAAGTGCAGCTGTGATCATACAGATGATAAAATTGCACAGGAAAAACCGGATTCCGAAATCTGCCATGTTACTGCCTCCTGTCCGCCCTGCCTTTTGCGAGAAGGGAGCGCAGGGCATCAATCTCCGATGCGGAAAGCTGGTCGTCTTCGATGTAGGCGGAGAGCATTGCCGTAATATCTCCGTCATAGTACCGGGCGAGAAAGGAACGGCTTTCCTGTCCGATGTATTCCTTTTCTGCGACCAGCGGGGTGTAGACGAATACCCGGCTTTGCTTTTCATAGGAAAGAACGCCCTTGGTCACAAGCCGCTTGATCAGGGTCTGGATCGTCTTCGGACTCCAGGCGGTAGTCTGGGTCAGCATCTCGGTGATCTGATTGGTATTGATCGGCGCGTGCTTCCATACGATCTTCATCACTTCATATTCTGCTTCTGAAATCTGTGGTAGTTTTTTCACTGCTGTGTGCTCCTTAATTCTTACGACTGTAATAGGTATATTAACAGTATAAGGGGAAACCGGGGAGATGTCAATTTTTTGTGGAAAGCCTCTTGACAGAAAAGCGAATGGGTATAATGATGGATAACAAACGGCGAATGCATCAAAAGATGTGTACGGTTTTGTGAAGCGGACAGGAGAGCAGGGAAATGAGGGAACACATTTTAATAGCAGAGGATGAGGAAGAGATTGCCGATCTGCTTGAGGTTTATCTGGAAAATGACGGTTATATCGTGCATAAGTTCACGAATGGTACGGATGCGCTCAAGTGTATGGAAGAAATGGAGCCGGATCTGGCGATTCTGGACATTATGCTGCCTGATATC
>VSOD01000347.1 GCA_009774655.1 Lachnospiraceae bacterium | reverse complement strand
CCCCCAAAACCACCTGCTCTGGCGTCTCGTGGGCTCGTATATGTTAAAACGAGACAGGGCCTGATCGGCCCCAACGGCGCCGGCAAGTCCACTTTCTTAAAGATCCTCTCCGGCGCACTGGAGACGACAGGCGGCGACGTGACCATCACGCCCGGCCAGCGTCTCTCCGTCTTAGAGCAGGATCACTTCAAATATGACGCCTGGCCCGTGATGGATACCGTTATCATGGGCAATGAACGGCTCTATAAGATTATGAAGGAGAAGGACGCCATCTATGCCAAGGAAGATTTCTCCGATGAGGACGGCATCCGCGCCAGCGAGCTGGAAGCGGAATTCGCCGAGATGGACGGCTGGGATGCGGAATCCAACGCCGCCATGCTCTTAAACGGCCTGGGTGTCGGCACAGAGCTGCACTACAGCACGATGGCCGACTTAAACGGTAATGAGAAGGTCAAGGTACTGTTAGCCAAGGCGCTTTTTGGCAATCCCGATATCCTGCTGTTGGACGAGCCTACCAACCATCTGGATCTGGACGCCATCGCCTGGCTGGAAGAATTCCTGATCAACTTTGACAATACGGTGATCGCGGTCTCCCACGACCGTTATTTCCTGAACAAAGTCTGCACCCATATCGCTGACATCGACTATGGCAAGATCCAGCTCTATGCGGGCAACTACGACTTCTGGTATGAATCCAGCCAGCTGATCATCAAGCAGCGCAAGGAAGCCAACAAGAAGAAAGAAGAACAGATCAAGGAGCTGCAGGAGTTCATCTCCCGTTTCTCCGCCAACGCTTCCAAGTCCAAGCAGGCGACTTCCAGAAAGCGTGCATTGGAGAAGATCGAGCTGGACGACATCCGTCCTTCCAGCCGTAAGTATCCTTATATCGACTTCCGCCCGGAGCGTGAGATCGGTAATGAAGTCCTCACCGTGGAGGGCATCAGCAAAACAGTAAACGGCGAGAAGGTACTGGACAACATTTCCTTTATCGTGGGCCACGATGACAAGATCGCATTCGTGGGCGGCAACGAACTTGCCAAGACCACTCTTTTCAGGATCCTGACAGGGGAACTGGAACCCGATGAAGGCACTTATAAATGGGGCGTTACCACCTCACAGGCTTACTTTCCGAAGGATAACACCGAAGAGTTCGACAACAACTACACGATAACGGAATGGCTTATGGGCTATTCCCCCGTCAAGGACGTGACCTACGTGCGCGGCTTCCTGGGCCGGATGCTTTTTGCCGGAGACGACGGCGTGAAGAAGGTCAAGGTTCTCTCCGGTGGTGAGAAAGTGCGCTGCCTGCTGTCCAAAATGATGATCAGCGGTTCCAACTGCCTGATCTTCGACGAGCCCACCAACCATCTGGACATGGAGTCCATCACCGCCCTCAATGAAGGCATGAAGAAATTCAAGGGTGTGGAGCTGTTCTCCTGTCACGACCACCAGGTCGTACAGACCACGGCCAACCGCATTATGGAGATTCTGCCGGACGGCTCCCTCGTAGACAAGATCACTACCTACGATGAGTACCTTGCAAGCGATGAGATGGCAAGAAAACGTACCGTATATACAAGCACTGCCAATGACGAGGACGACGACTGAGATCGACTGCGGAACCGACAGGCACAGGAAAGGCGACCAGGACCACGATGAGACCGATAGATTTGCACACCCACTCCAACAGATCCGACGGCAGTTATACCCCCACCGAACTGGTGGACTATGCCGTCGCCAAAGGGCTGGCCGCCGTTGCGCTGACCGACCATGACACCATAGACGGCCTAAGCGAGGCGCTCTTACACGCGAAGGCGCTCACACAGGCCGGCGAAGACAGCGTCGAAGTCATTCCGGGCATTGAATTTTCCACGGAATATGAGAAAAAGGACGTCCACATCGTAGGCCTGTATATCGCCTATGACGCCCCGGCCTTCCGGGCGAAACTGCAGGAGTTCGTGGATTCCCGCACAGGCCGCAATGTCAGGATGTGCCAAAACCTGCAGTCTGCCGGTATCGACATCACCTTCGAGAAGCTGCAGGCCAGAAATCCCGGCGCGGTGATCACACGGGCCCACTACGCCTCCTATCTGCTGGAGGACGGCTACGTCAAAAGCCGCCCGGACGCCTTCGCCCAATATCTGGGCGACCACACGAAATATTTCGTCCCGCGGGAAAAGGTGACGCCGCAGCAGGCCATATCCCTGATCCTGGGCGCAGGCGGTATTCCCGTTCTGGCCCATCCGCCCCTCTACCATATGGGCAGCGACCGGCTGGACAAACTCGTTTCTTCCTTAAAAGAAGCAGGACTCATGGGCATCGAGGCCCTCTATTGCAGCTACACCAACCAGGACGAACGGGACATGCGCAGGCTGGCCGACCGCTACGACCTGCTGCTCAGCGGCGGCTCCGACTTTCACGGCGCCAACAAGCCCGGACTGGATCTGGGCACCGGCTACGGGAAACTTTTCGTACCGGAAGAATTTCTGGAAAAGATAAAAGATAAGCTAAAGAAACGGAGTAACCTATGAAACTTCTGTTTACGGATCTGGATGGAACCTTATTGAACAATAACAGCCTGGTATCTCCCGGCACCAGAGCTTTTCTGGACGAATTTCTGGCGGCCGGCAACAGGCTGATCCTCTCTTCCGGCCGCCCCACGGACAGCGTTCTGGAAGTAAAAGACAATGCCGGGCTGACCTGGCCCGGCATTCTGTTAAGCTGTTATAACGGCGCACAGGTCTATGACTGCGACAGCCGGCGTGCCATTATGGAAAAGAGGATGCCTCTCTCCTATGTGTCCTGTCTGCAGGAACAGGCAGCCAGACATCACTTACATATCCAGACCTATCAGGAACACGCTGTAGTCTCTCCTGCTGACGATGAGGAGATACGCTTTTACCGCACCAGGATCCATGTACCACTGGTAGTCTCCCCCGTGCTGACAGACGTCCTCACCGACGGTCCTTACAAAATGCTTGCCGCCGATCTCCACGATCACAATAAGCTGGAAGCTTTCCGGCTGGCCATCTCCGACTGGGCCGAAGGCAGGATCCAGACCATCTACTCCAATGACAAATATCTGGAGCTATTCCGGCTGGATGCAGGCAAGGGAAACGCACTGCGCTTCGTCTGTGAATATTTAGGCGTACCGCTGTCAGACGCCTACGCCGCCGGAGACGCGGAGAACGATATCTCCATGCTGCAGGCCGCAGGCTGCGGCATCGCCATGCGAAACGCCCCCGATCCGGTAAAAGAAGCCGCGGATATGGTCACCCGCTCCGACAACGATCAGGACGGGCTGGCAGAGACGATGCGCCGGCTGCTGTAGGCTTACCGTTATCTTGAAACCCATTCCCTTTCTGCTTTGTCGCCCTGTTCACGGCCTCAGCTGCTCATATCGCTCCAGATCACGGAATGTCAGGCGGGCCCCGTTTTCCGCTTTGACAACAGAGATGCCGATCAGTACACTGCTTCCTGTATCAGGCTGGAACATCCAGACGTTCCAGCCCATGGCGCTGCCGTCCTGCGCTATCGCCCCGCCCTGCCCGTAAAGCGCGGTGCAGTCAGCGACCACCTGGTCATAGGATCTGCCGGACAGAACATATTTCATTTCGACCAGCTGATCTTCCACAAAATTAAGCGTCGCCAGCTCAACAGGACTGCCGTAGACTTCCCATTCTCCCTCATAAAACTGGTAGGGACAGCCGTCGCTGTTCTGGCCGCTCTTTGTCAGCGTCAATGGCAATTCCTGTCCTTCCTCGGCTTCTTTCGTCTCATCAGGACTCATTCCCCAGACAAACCCCCGCATGTCAAGATACGTTTCATGAGGAACTGCAATCCGGATGACATCCTCATTCACGCCTGACACCGGAAAATAGCCAAGCGCAACATCCCCTCCCATAACCCATTCATACGAGGAATCGTACTGTATGGACGGGCTGCCGTATTTGGCGCTCAGATTTTTTAGAAGCGCTTTGCCGTTTGCATCCTGCTCTGCATCCAGCGTGTAACGGACCTGATACAATCCCTCTGCACCAAAGTATGCCGTCAGATTCCTGATCTCTCTTCCGTAAAGGGACTGTGCTTCTATGATACTTCCGGCCTCCTTCCCATAAGCATCGCCCACGGGGACATACTCGGCCAGCAGCATTCCTTCTGCATCATAGGCTGTACTGTTTTCTTTCATACCGCCCGCCGTTAAGACTGCCCGAATCTCTTCCAATGACATGCCGAATGCCATCCCGCCAAGATCCTTTGAATCCAGAACGATCTCCGGCTCCTCTTCCTCTGCCGCATCCCTGTCCCCCGGCGTGTCTGTACCCTTTTTTTCAAACAGGCCGGAGGAGATCAGAAACAGAACGGTGCATGCTGCCGCCGCAAGAAGTAAAAACCGCCTGTGCCTCCACAGCGCTGCCGCAAAACGCGCCGCAACAGCCTGTACTGCCGCTGAGGGCAGTACCGCAGGCTGCGTTCTCTCAGCGCGCTGTTCCTGACATGCCTCCCCGCCGGGCAAGGGTGCAGAAATTCTTTCCTCCGACTCCCGCGGGGACTCTTCCACATACGGTGAGACGACACTATCCGTACGAACGGATGAACCTGCCCAGCTGATCTCGATCCCCATTGCC